>NZ_JBXAWK010000019.1:0-101209 GCF_057291755.1 Kitasatospora sp. UYEF31 | reverse complement strand
GGCTGCTGCTGAGCGTCGGTCACAAGATCAATCTACCGGCCAGGCAAGACCACTCCGCACCAGACCGCAGCTCACCGACCATCCAAAACAGTCACCTTTAAAGTAGGTACTTGCTGATGGGATCGCGCAAAAGAAACCATGGTGTCAACGCCCCGCCACCTGCGCAGGGGCGAACACCTTGGAGACCCCGTGAGCACGCACAAGAACACCCCGGTCATCGACGGCGGCGACTACACCACCACCGAGGTCATGGACCTCAACTTCAACAAGGGCGCCCTGGACAGCATCGTCCAGGTGAGCCTGGACCAGGGCATCGGTGTCGAGGTGATCGCTCCGATCAAGGCCCTCATCGACCGCCAGATCGCGGCCGGGCACGGGGCGGAGAACTTCGTCCGCATCACGGAGGGCATCAAGGCTGATGTCAAAGCGGGTCTGGGAAACCGCTCGGCGTAGCGGCGTAAAGTGGTACTCCAAGTGTGATCAACGCGGGGAGTGCCGCCGTGACCCTGTTGCACGTGTTCGACATGGACGGAACGCTGCTGCGCGGCAGCACCGCGAGCCTGGAGGGCCTGGCGTCGTTCGCCTATGAGGGCGACGACTTGTGGGAGGCCTACACGGCGGCGCGCCGGGCGGCGGGCGTGTGAAGGACGATCTGGGGCTGACGGTCCAGCACAGGGACGATCTGGGGCTGACGGTCCAGCACAAGGACAAGCCGCAACGGGTCGTCTCGCTGGTGCCGTCACTGACGGAGTCGATCGCGGCGACCGCCCCCGGCGTCCTCGTCGGCGCGACGGACTGGTGCTCGCATCCGGCGGACCTGGAGACGACCAGGGTCGGCGGTACGAAGAACCCGGACGTCGAGCGGATCATCGGGCTGGCCCCGGACCTCGTCGTCGCCAACGAGGAGGAGAACCGGGTGCCGGACCTGGACGCTCTGCGCGCGGCGGGGGTGCCGGTCTGGGTGACTCAGATCCGTACGGTGCCTGCGGCTTTCGCGTCGTTGCACCGGCTGCTCACCGTCGCGTGCGGGCTGGACCGGCCCGGGTGGCTCGACGAAGCCGAGGCAGCGTGGGCGGCCGTGACGCCGGGGGTAATCCGTACGGCCGTCGTTCCCGTCTGGCGAAAGCCCTGGATGGTCGTCGGCCGGGACACGTTCACGGGTGACGTCCTGGCCCGGCTCGGGATCGGGAATCTGTACGGGGAGCACCCTGAGCGCTATCCCAAGGTGCCGATCGGGGAACTGCGGGCGGCGGGGCCTGACCTGGTCGTCCTGCCGGATGAGCCCTATGCCTTCACGGCGGAGGACGGCCCTGAAGCCTTCCCCGGGATCGAGTGCGTGCTGGTGAGCGGGCGGCTGCTGACCTGGTACGGGCCATCCCTGGCTGACGCGCCGGGGCTGTTCGGTTAATGCTTTGCGGTGCCGCCGTACGAGCTTGGAATATGGCGGCATGAGACTTCCCCGCGCCCCGCGGCCTGTCCCTGCCGCAGACGGCGGACACCGACAACAGAACGCCACCTCACCGAAGGCCGCGAACCTGCCGCAGCGGTGACCGCCGCGTTGGTCGCGGGGCTGCTGGCCGCCGGCGGCGGTCTTGTCGGCCGGATCCTCACCGGACCGCGCGGCCAGCTGGTCACCGCGCTCACCTCCAGTGTGGTGATCGGAGTATTGGCGATCCTGCTGATCGTTTCCGGATGACACCATGGGCCCATGACGCTCAACGTTGAATCAGTCAGTCCCGGACAGGTGGAGGAAGCGGTCGCAGCAGCGGTGGACTGCCTCAAGGACGGCGGCGACGCCGACTGGACCGTACGGGCCGGGAGCCTGGCGTGGGACTGCCGGTTCACCGTGCAGCACGTGGCGAGTGAGCTGGCCGCCTACGCCGGGCAGTTGGCGGGCCGGGCGCAGCAGGGCTACGTCCCGTACGACCTCGTCATCGACAAGGACTCCGACCTCGAGGAGTTGCTGAGCGTCCTGACGACGACCGGCGCGCTGCTCTCCTCGGTCGTGCGTACGACTCCGGAGGGCGTGGTCGCGTGGCACCCGGCGGGGATGGCGGACGCCGGGGGGTTCGCGGCGATGGGTGTGGCCGAGGTCCTGGTGCACACGCACGACCTCGCCGAGGGCCTCGGTCTTGGGTGGGACCCGCCGCGCGGACTGTGCGCGGCCGTGCTGAACCGACTGTTCCCCGACGCGCCTGACACCGCGGAAGGTGTCGACCCGTGGCCGGTGCTGCTGTGGGCCACGGGCCGGGGTGAGCTGGACGGGCACAAACGGCTCACGGTGTGGCGCTGGCACAACTAGGGCTTGTTAGCGACAACGTTCGTACGGATTTCATCGTGGCCGCGCGCCGGAACCGCGACCGCTAACCTCTCCCAGTCGATCCACTGACGGTGGATCACTTATCGGGAGAGATCGCATGAGCACGACCGACCGAACCACGCTGCGGCGCGCCAAGGACAAGGGCCGCCACGACCGCGGCTCCCTGCTCGCCGTACTGAACGCCGGTTTCCTGTGCCACCTGGGTGTCGTCGTCGACGGGCATCCGATGGTCGTGCCGACGGTGTACGGAGTCTTCGGCGACGAGCTGCTCTTCCACGGTTCGGTGGCCTCCCGCAGTCTGGCCGCCGACCCGGCGGCGGTCGTGTGCGTCACGGTGACGCACGTGAACGCGCTGATCGTGGCCCGGTCGGTGTTCGAGCACTCGGTGCGGTACCGCAGTGCGATGGTCTACGGCGTGCCGCGGGTCGTGACCGACCCGGTAGAGAAGCTGGCCGGACTGCGGGCGATCACTGAGCGTGTGACACCGGGGCAGTGGGACTACGCCCGGCAGCCGATCCGCAAGGAACTGGCCGCGACCACGCTGCTGGCATTGTCGATCGACGAATCTTCGGTGAAGATCAGCGACGGCTGGCCGGACGATGAGGACGAGGACCGGGCGCTGGACGTGTGGGCCGGGGTGCTGCCGGTGGAGCAGGTGTGGGGGAGTCCTGTCCCTGATCCGGATCTGCGGGCAGGTATTGAGCTGCCGGAGCACTTGAAGCGGGGCTGATCCGCCGTACGGGGTGGACTTCCTCCGTACGGCCCACTCAATCCGCCGTTGTCGGTGCCCGCTGTTAATTTTCCAGCAACAACCACAGTGCGGTCACCACCACGCGTCGCCAAGGAACAGCCACCATGCGCATGATCTTCGTTAACCTTCCCGTCAAGAATGTCGCCAAGTCCCGCGAGTTCTTCGGCGCGCTGGGTTTCGGGTTCAACCCGGTGTTCTCCGACGCGACGACCGCGTGCATGATCGTCGACGAGAACATCTTCGTGATGCTCCTTGAGGAAGCCCGGTTCAAGGACTTCATCAACGGCGGGATCAGTGACGCCACGAAGGCGACCGAGGTGCTCACCGCCCTGTCCGCGGAGAGCCGCGCGGAGGTCGACGACACCCTCGCCAAGGCCCTCGCCGCCGGTGCCACCGCGTGGAAGCCGGTCATGGACATGGGCCCGATGTACGGCGCCAGTTTCCAGGACCTGGACGGCCACGTCTGGGAGTTGATGTACATGGACATGAGCCAGGCGCAGTAGAAGACGTGCCGTGCCCGCCCTCTTTGCGGGCGGGCACAGTGCTTTCATGATGCGGATGACATCCCCTCGACTTGAACCGCACTTCACCTTCCACGCTGATCACCTGTCGGTTCGCAGGGATCAACTCGGGGAGTGCCGCGATGTCAGCAAAGACGGTTGTACGGGGAGGCGCACGCATATCCGTGCCGGTGCTGGTCGTCCCGGCCGCACTGCTGATCCGGCCGGCCCTCCGTACGATCACGGTCGTCGGATCGTCGGAACGCCCCGACACCCGGCGCACCCTGTGGGCCGTGGCCACGGCGGCCGGCGCGGTCGCGCTGCACATCGGCGGCCAGGAGCGCGGCCTGACCGCCGGGCTGGTCATCGGCGCGGGAGTCGCCGTACTGATCGTCTCCGCCCCGAAACTGCTGCCCCGGGGAACCTTCCGGATGAAGCGCGGACTCCCGTCCGTGATCGTGCTGCGCGGCCTGGCCGGATCCGCGATGGTCGGCACGGAGGTGTTCATCCCCCTACTGCTCGTCCGCGAACGCGGCCTGTCGACCACGGCCGCGGGTTTCGCCCTCACCGCGGGGGCCCTCGCCTGGTTCGGCGGTTCCTGGTACCAGGGCCGACGCCCCGTCACAGCCGCACGCACGCGCTTGCTCCGCTTCGGCATGCTGCTGCTCCTGGCGGCCGTCGGCTCGGCCGCGCTGACCGTGTCCCAACAGATCCCAGTGTTCATCGGAATGGCGGGTTGAGCACTGAGCGGCCTGGGGATGGGTCTCATCTATCCCGTGTTGTCCACCCTGACGTTGGAACTGTCCAGGCCTGAGGAGCAGGGCGTCAACAGCTCTGCGCTGCAATTGGGGGAATCCTTGTTCACCACCACGGTGCTCGCACTGGGCGGAACGGTGTTCGCGGTGCTACTGAGCCACTCAGCCGACGCGGCCTATCTGACCAGCTTCGGCATCAGCGCGATGCTCGCCGCAGTCGGCTACGTCGTCGCCGGGCGGATCGAATGACCGGCGGGCGGGCCACTCCCCGGAGGTGAACCTTCAGACGTGGCCCGCCCGGTGGTCAGCCGAGCAGGCGCCGGCAGTCGGCCCAGGCGGGCTCACTCAGGAACGGCCTGAACCCGGTGAGCAGGTCCAGCACTCTTCCGCCCCACTGTTCGCGGGCCCGCGGGTTGATCCGCATGATGTCCAGTTCGTTGGCCGCCGTCAGCTCCGCGAAGTCGCGCAGCCGCTGGGGGGCCGGTTCGTACGACTCCCCGGTGAACCGGTCGCGGAAATCGGCGAGATCACCGTACGACGCCTTCCGGTCGCAACTGGCGTAGAAGTAGACCAGCGCTTCGGCCTCCTCGCCGATCGTGTCCTTGAGCACAGCGCGCTGCTCCAGCGGGAGCAGTGCGGTCCCGAAGCCGTCGGTTCCGTAGAACGCGTGGCAGACCCCGGCGGTGACCAACACCGGCCGGGCGCCCCAGGTTTCCAGGAGTCCGCCGGTGCGTTCGAGGTGGGCGAGCAGCGTGCCGCCGGGGTGTTCGATGCCCTCCGCGCCGTACCTGATGAGCAGTTCCCTCAACATGGTTCCCCCTTGTGTCTAGAGACATCGGCAGGCTGCCGTCCTATAGTCCCGCCAACGACACCAGGGGTGGAACATGGCCGACACAACCGGCAACAAGAAGCTGGTCGAGCAGTTCTGGCAGGACCTGTACGTACGGGACTTCGACAAGGTCGGGGCCTACTTCGCCGAGGACGGCCACTACACCGACGTCCCCGCACCCGGACCGGGCGCGACCGGCCCGCAGGCCATCGCGGCACGCCTGCGCCTCGGTCTGGACCAGCTGTCCGGATACGAGCACTTCCTCAAGAACATGGTGGCCGAGGGCGACCTCGTCATCACCGAGCACGCCGAGGAATGGCACTGGAAGACCGGCGAGAAGGTCCTGCTCCCGTTTGTGTCGGTGCACGAGTTCCGCGCGGGCAAGCTCATCCGCTGGCACGACTACTGGGACTTCAACACCCTGATGAACGCGGCCCCCGCGTGGTGGCTCGAACACATCGCCAAGGGTTACGTCTGAGCTGTGTACGGGGGCGGGGGTAGTGGTCTGATAGTGACCATGCCTCCGTCCCGTATCGCCGTAGCCGTCGACACCCCCGCCAGCGCCGGGCAGTTGTTCGACACGCTGACCGACTGGCCGCGCCACTCCGAGTGGATGTTCCTCACCTCGGCAACCGTCGAGACCGGCGACGGCCGCTCCGTCGGCACCCGCCTCGCGGCGTTCACCGGCGTGGGACGGCTCGGTTTCCTGGACACGATGGAGATCACCGAGTGGCAGGCGCCTTCACTGGTGACCGTCACCCACACAGGTCTTTTCGTACGGGGGACGGGCTTCTTCCGGATCACTCCCACGGCCGCTGGAAGCCGGATCATCTGGGCTGAGGAGTTGGAGCTCCCGCTCGGCGCGCTCGGCCGGTTCGGCTGGGTTTTTGTGAAACCCGTGGTCGCGTTGCTGCTCCGCAGGTCACTGCGCAGACTCGGTCAGGTCGCGACGGCTGCGACGACAGCCCGCAGATAGCTGTCGATCGCCAGCCGCTGGATCAGCCGGCTGACCGGAGTCCCGAGCCGGGCGTACCACGTCGCCATCTTCGAGAAGGCCGTCACCGCGAACCAGACGTCGCCGTCGGCGTCCCTGGACACCATGAACGCCTCTTCGCCGCACTCCGGGTGGCCGGGGAGCGTTCCGTACGCGAAGCCGACCCGGCCGGGCTCGTCGACCGACCACACGATGCGGCACGGGATCACCAGGTGCAGTGCTTTGGGGTGCGGAAAACGGATCTTCATCAGCACGGTGTCGCCCGGCGTGGTCGACGGTCCGGGGTAGAGCGCAAAACCGGACCCGCGCTGCGCACCCCAGCTCTGGACCGCGGCGCCCGCCCGTTCGAAGACCCGCTGCCCGTTCCCGAGCCGGATCCTGCGGTCCACATACGTGTAACCGGCCGACATCGGCCGGTCGAGCGTCGCTCCGACCTCGGGGTAGGTGGGCGCCGCGGCGCGCGCGGACCGGAATCGGCGCTGGAGATCACGTGGCACGGCTGAAACTGTAGGCCACCACAAGGACTGTGCGGTCCACAGCCCCCGTGGAATAACCCGGTGCAGCGTGCATGTTCCCCACATGTCCAGCCCACCGAGTACATGGAGTAACAGCAATGCGCGTCGAGATCTGGTCCGACATCGTCTGCCCGTGGTGTCAGGATTGACAAACATTAAAACCGCAGGTCACCCTACCTGTGTGGGTATACCTAGAGCACTCCTGATGACCCGTCTGTCCCGAGCTGACGAAGGCTTGACCTCCGCCGTTCACCATATGGAGACCGTGGAGGGGTTCTCTACCGCGCACGGCTTCGAAGTAGTCGCCCGAGTCCCCGACCTCCGCACACGAGGCGACCTCGACCTCTGGGAGCGCCCCTTGGTGTCTCCATGGCTGACCACCAAGAAGGACGAGTGGGATGTGATGGTCTGGCCAGCCATCGACCGAATAAGCCGGAAGGTCAAGCACATGGCCGGCTTCCTCGACTGGTGCAAAGACCACGGCAAGAAGATCTACGTAGCCGACAAGGGCTACGACCTCCTAGACCCCCTCGTTGGGTCGATCATCGTCTACGTCTTCACGGCACTGGCCGAAGGCGAACACGACAAGATCAAGGAGCGCTTCGCCGCCGGCCGTGCAAGCTCACTCAAAACGGGCAGGTGGATCGGCGGTCGCGTGCCGTACGGGTACATGCCCGTCACCACCTCTGACGGAGTGGTACGCCTGGAGATCGACCCTGAGACCGTGGGATACGTCCGCGAGGCGGTGGCGCGAGTCATCAGCGGCGAGCCGGTCACAAGCGTGTCCAAGGACTTCTCCGCGCGGCAAATACCTCCGGGATACGTCCGCACCGCTCAGAGGGACAAGAAGGACCCTGAGGCCCCGGACGTCGAGCTGAAGCCATGGCACAACACATCACTACGCAAATTACTTCAAAGCCGGGCGCTCCTCGGCGAACTGGTCTACAAGGGCACGGTGGTACGCGGCTCAGACGGGTTGCCGTTGAAGAGAGCGGAGCCACTGATCAGCCAGGGCGAGTATGGCGAACTTCAGAAGAGGTTCAACAAGATGGCCCCCCGGAGCAGGAAGACGAGCAACTTGCTTGGAATCCTCACCTGCGGCAACTGCGGCCGCAACCTCAACTCTGTCCGCTCCACCCATGAACTTAAGGCACGGCAGGTCACCTACTACAAGTTCCGTTGCTACGTCCCTGACCGGGTAACACAGTGCGGAGTTTTCGTTTTGGGCCTTGCCATCGAGGAGTACATCGAGGGCGCGCTCAAGGACCTGGTCGGCGACCTCCCCGAAGAGCGGCGGATCTTCATCGTGGGGGAGGACCACACAGAACGCATGGACTTCATCAAGAGCGCTCGGGCTGACCTGCTCGAAGACCGCGCTGCCGGGGTCTACGTCACCAAGAGCGAAGTCACAGAGTTCCAAGAGCGCATGGTCTCCTTGGGACAAGAACTGGTCCGTTTGGAAGCACTTCCACAGGTCGAGTCCGGATACGCATGGGAGAAGACCGGCAGGACCTACGCCGAACACTGGGATGCCGCAGAGTGGCCCGAGCGACGGAAGCTGCTGCTCAACCTCGGCGTCAAAATCGTGGTCCACTCCGAGAACAAGTGGGATGCAGACTTCAGCAAGCTGCGGGACCGCATCCGCGATGTGGTGGCCGCGACCTACGAAGAGTGAGGCCGGCCGCCCCCTAAATTGCGGATTGCAGGCCCCAGAAGTAGGCGATGCCCCGCCGAGAACCGGCGGGGCATCGAGTAGCGCGGGCAGGGGCTACGCAACGCCTTCGAGGAACTTGGCCCATGCCTCACGGGGGAAGCACAGAACAGGGCTGCTGCCCGGCTGCACCCTCTCAAGCTTGGTGTCACGGACGGGAACCACACTGTTCAGGTTGGTGGCGCAGTCCACGCAGTCCCCACCCTGCCCGTTGCTGTAGGTGCTCTTGTGGAACTTGGCTTGGCTCAGGTCGTACTCACGGGGGGTGGTGCTCATATCGGTAGTGCCTCCATCGCCTTACGAATCACGGCCACTGAGTGCTTGCGCGAGAGTGAACTCTCTACTAGCAAATCGTAGGTTAGGCCGAACTCGGCGACTAGTTGCGGAACCTCAATCAACTGCCCAGTGAAGCTGCCTTCGAGGTAGGCCACGGACGGGCCGTTAGGCAGTCCGAGGAGAGTGAGGCCGCCACCCATTGCGGCGTGCGCTCCAGCGACTAACGGCAACACCTGGACGCGGACATGCCGGTTTTCGCAGATGCTCAGGAGGCGTGAGAGCTGCGCTCGCCACACATCTGGGGCTCCCACCTGGCGCAGGAAAATCGCCTCGTCCAGCACAAAGGACAGGACCGGGGGGGCCTCGCGATGCAGTACCTCCTGACGCTCCAGCCGAGCGTGCACACGGACCTCAATTTCCTCGGCGGAGTCACGTGGCCGGCCTGCGGCCAAGATCTCGCGGGCGTATCCCTGTGTCTGAAGTAGGCCGGGCACGATGACCGAGTACTGCCGAATCGAAGTAGCCAGCTCCGACAGTTCGATGTACCGACGTACCCAGTCGGGGTAGCTGGCGACCTTGTCGACCAGACGCCACAGCTCCTCAAAGACACCAGCCAACCCAAAGGCGGCATCGAACGCTAGTGCGTTCTCTCGGCTTGGGGCAACGTGCCCACCTTCGATCTGAGCGACGCGGGACTGAGACATCAGGCCGGATTTGTCGCCGAGTTCGCTCTGCTTCCAGCCTGCTCGCAGGCGCATGCGTCTCAAGATCACACCAAACGTCTGCACTGGCCCATCGTGCTCGCCGTGCGTTTCCATACGCAGCGCCCCCACATTACGACTGAGAGTTAATGTCGTCAGTCCTTGGACTGTAGCGCCGTCGAGAGGAGTGTGGGTGTGAGAAGGAAACAAGACACCCCAGCTTGATGTGACGGAAGGCGTTCCGATGGGCAGCGCGCGGTACCTGGTGGACACCCGAGACGGGAGGATCGGCGAAGTCCTCTTTGAGAACAGGCAGTTCGTTCGCCTGCGTTCGCCTGAAGGCGGAGACGAGTGGGTGTGCGGGTACCTCGACTCACGGCCGGCCACGCCGGTTGAGCACATGACTTTCCTGGTGAGCGAGGCCGCTGCCGAGCAGCGCGGGGGGTCGGTAGCGTGCCCGCAAAAACTGACGTAGAACTCATGGGTCACCGCGCATCCATGACCGAGGCCTCCCGTCGTTCACACAGGAGTCCTACCCAGGGTCGGCGGGTATTGCTGGTCGCGTGGGGAGCTACCAGCGCGGACCTGGCCCTCGCCGAGTGGGCGGCGGCCAGGCAGGCGCAGGGTGCCGGACTTAGCGTGTTCTCGACAATTCGCAGCGTCGGCGGCTCCATCCGGGATGCCATGTTGTTCGCGCAGGCGTCGGCGCTCGCAGTGGAGAAGGGCTCTGACTACTTCCAATCGTGGTGGTTTGTGCCGCATGATGCGATTCACCCGGATGTGCTGGCTGCCGCGAGGCTGCGTAATTCTCGGGACCTCAGCTTTGCGGCTACCCGCCCCGACTACGCCAGTCCTCAGGCCCTTGCTGATCGGCAGGACGAGGCGATCTAACCCAAAGACTCCCGCCGGGGACAAACCGGCGGGGTGTGGCCGTTGGATCAGCACCGGTTCGGACAGGACGTGGACACCGCACCGTCCGTCCGGAGAAGCACGGCACGCTGGTCCGTCGTACGGGGACCTCGTGAACCCCCGTGCGGTGGCGAACGGCCACACAACTGCCTCGGTCGGTGTGCACTCCCACCCCGCCGGCCGGGGCACCTAATCGGCCCCGCCTGTGAGCTCCTGGTCGATCCCCACAGGCGGGGCGCACCACACCTAGTGATCTCTATCGAGGGAGCATCTGTGAGGTACATCCGTATTGCGGACGTGTTCACCCTGAGTTCAGGAGAGACGACCACCTGTCCGACCTGCGGACAACTGGTCGGGAAGAACGGCACCCCGAGGGGCACCCGAACGCCCCACCAGAACAAACAAGGCAAGCTATGCGCAGGCAGTAACGGATAGCGCCCAATAAAGAAGGCCCGAGCCCTAGTGGGCTCGGGCCTTTTCTGTGTTCGCAGGTGTTAGAGGACCGCGGGGAAGTTGTAGGCGTTGCCGTTCGGCCACGGCGTCGGACGGTCACCGGAGCGGAGAAGGTGGCGGATCTGCACGAAGTTTTTGGCGCCGCTATGGCTGAGCACCCGGCAGCCGTACGACGTGGTGGAGTAGATGCTTGGCGCAGTGCTGGAGGGGGTGACCGTTTTGATTTCGTCACTCCCAGCACTGACCACGGCAGAAGCGATGATGTGCTCGACATACGCGGCGTGGATTCTTCCGTCTGTCGGCGCCGGGAATTCGGGCAGCTGAGAGGCGGGCTCGCCGAGCTTGACCGGTTCCTCCCCGAGCATCTTCAAATCCGCCTCCGGGGCGGTGCAGACGATGCCGATGAGGGCGGCAGCTCCGCCGGGGAGGTCCAGGACGAATCCGAACTGCCCCTCGGGGGGGTAGCCCGCCTCGTCGATCGTCCGGACGGTGTGCCCAGCAGCCATTAGGGAGTCGATGAGAAGCTGATGGAACCTGGCAGGGCGCATGATGGGAGTCCTTCTCAGGGTCGGCCGACACGGGGTTCCAGGGTATCGAAGCGGCGGCGTCCACCAGCGGGACGCCATCAGTCACGGCGGCTAGCACCGCATCTCGCTGGGCAGACCGTGGCGCGCCGGCCGGGCCGCGACAGCCCAGTGATTCTCTCCCCCCGGAGTGGTCCTCATCGCTGGTGACATGGGGGGGCGGAGGGGGTTCCACGCAGTATCCGCAGATCAACGCAGGCGACGACGTCGTGGTGGAGATTCGAGACATCCCCCGCTCGTCCCTGCGTGCGGAGAGCGCCGACAAGTACGAGATCGTGGAGCAGAGCGTAAATTTTGACGCCCTACGCAGTGAGCGGAAGCAGCTCCAGGCCAGTCATACTGAGATCGACGCCTTGCTAGCCTCCGCGCAGGTCACGCAGTAGCTTCAGCACCTCCGCTACCCCTGAGTACCCCGCCTGGACCTACCGGGCGGGTGTTTGTGCGCGCGCCCCTTCGTGGTGGGGGTGTCGGCCGGGCTCTGTGCACTGGCTGATGGCAAGCTCACCTGACCCCCAGGAATTAATTAGTTAGCACGAGACTCCTTCAGGGGAGTCTCGGCAGCTGAGGTCCTCAGGTATATAACCCCTCACCTAATTTGTACGTGTCGGGAGCCGGTTCGGCCGACAAGATTCGCTCAGAAGAGACGTAGATCACAAGAAAGAGGCTCCGGAAAGGCTTGACGGGGCGAGGAAGAGGCCAATCAGGGCCTCAGAGAAGGCCGGCGGGAGGCCGCGGAGCCCTGGTCACGCAGAGTGAGTCGAGTTAGCCATACCTGTCCACGAAGGACGGAAGGCACTCCTTGTGGGTGCTCTTGAGATCGAACAGAGCATTACCCCCCATATGCACATGGATACAGACATCTATTAGAACATGAAATGCGCGCTAACTGATTCATCTATTAGTTAGCACGAGACGATTCAACAATCGGGTACCCATGGGAAATGCCTGCGGATATCTATTCGGCACACAGGAGTGCGAATAGGCGTACGTGCGTGGCAGGCATTCACGCCCGACACCTCTACCCATAGGCACGAGCACAACGGGCCACGTAGGGCCCTCACAGGCGAGGCGACGCGGCCCGTACGACATTCGGTCGCAGGCGTCAGACACGACCGGCGGTCGTCACCGTGGAGCACCCTTAGCACATAGGCAGCGGACCCGCGACATCAGGGTGACCATACACACTCCATACCAGATGTCACGAACACGCCTCACGCCGGGATCAAGAGAGCATTTGAACACGTTCAATGTCGACTATTGAACACGTTCAACATGTGACCTGCCTCACGTCAAAAGCATTACTTCATGTGTGGTATGACGCGGGTGCGCGGCGCGCGAACAGTGCGGACCCATGCATTCAAAGTTGGCATACAGGACGCTTGACCACCTGTGTTCAGAAGAGGAGTGTTCTCCCCGTCAGCACCGCAGCAACCGCCCGACAAGCGCCACTCAGTACCGGCCAGAGCGAACCGCTCGGCACTCAGGGAACGGCAGGCAAACGCAACGGGGTCCGGTAAGCGCGACCGACAGAGTGCCAGAAGCCGCTCACAAAGCGGCCTAAGGGAACTCCAGCTCATTGAGAACTAAATACCGAGAATCACCCGTAGCAACCACTACGAATGCCTCCGGATACTGCAAGGCAAATGCCATGCAAGCCCGGTAGACAGCGCCAACGTAAGCCGTGCCACTAGGTACGCCGTATCAGCCGCTGTAGGGGTTCATAGAGGCCGGTAGCGGGGCGAGTGATCGGAGAGTGTAGATAGCCGCTTAGAGGTGCCTTTACGGGCCGTGTGTGCGGGTCTCACTGAGTAGCTACACAAGCCGCTTTCGAACGTCTGGCAAGACGTGTCCGTTAATTGCATGACAACGGATGGATGACAAATGCGAAGACTGCCCAGACATTGCCCGGCAGTTCCCTTATGCAGAAACACGCCTTTCGGGGTGTGTCTGCCGCTAATAAGCGGTGCCGAATGAAGCTGGGGAGACATGAATATGAGCGTCCACTTTGACGAGATTCAAATCGAATTGGACCGCGCCATTCGGCGTGAGAATATGTGGGAAGAATGGTCCGAACTCAATCGAGCTGGGTACATAACGAGTGGCGATAGCATCCGCCCGAACGGTTACCCGCTTAGCCGCGTAATTTACGTAACCGTTAGCAGGTCCGGGAGAAATGCCTTCGTTGAATTTGCGAGTTACCAGACAGGAGAACCTTACGAAATTATGGTCCCTGTCGAGTCCTCCATTCCTTGGATGCAAGGTTAAGGAGAGTCCTAGGTCGGGTCCGTAAGGACGCCGTGCGCAGCAAAGCGGCCTAGGGCGCTAGGGATTCGATCGAGTCCCTCACAGAGGCACACAGACGCCTTTAAGGGGTGCGTGGTGGTTGACTTCAAAAAGCGCCAGTGTGAATTCGTCGTAACATCCTCCGGCGAGTGGGTTATGCACTGCCTGAATCGCGGGTACCGGGGGTACTTCGCGTCCTACTCGAATAACGGAATAACGAGTGGCGCATTCTGCGAAAGGTGCGCCATGGAAATGATGCGCTCCAATTCGGTTCGGGGCGATTTCTGGATCACGGAGTCCGAGGCAAACGCCATGGACTACGAGGGGTCCGTTACGTACGTCTGCCCCAACGGGTACAACGAATTCGCATGTGATGGGTTTTGCGGTCCGCACCAACATGGTGATGTCGGATTCACCGCAATGTTTATGAGCTAGTGGATTCAGTGGCGCACGGATATACACCGTGCGTTTGCTGTGGCCAATAGGTCAATCGGTAGGCATCACACTCAGGGAGAAAGCATGTCTGTAACCCTTTTCCGCGCCGACCGCATTACCCTTTCGGAAGATGTTTCCCGCTATATCCAGGACTATGCCGGATACTGTTTCGACCATGATGATGTGCGGGAATTGGCCGCTGAGAACGAGTGGGTGTCTGTAGGGGTTGTGGTAAGCGTCAACGGCCCCATTAACGACCCTGGCGACTACTGGTCCGGACATGAGTGTGAGTGGAACTTGGACGTCGTTAACTATGTGGCGGTCAAGTCCTTCTTTAAGCACGAGGCAAAGCCTAGCGATTGGGCGGAAGTTCGTGAAGGATTCTTCTACAACGCGGCGAACCCCGCGCTTGTGGCGCTTGTCCAGTCACTGGAGCACGCCATTAGTGACGGGGGATTGCGGGACTCTGAGGAGTACTCCGATAGGGAGTACGACACGGCCGTAAAGCTGATTGACAACTGCCACTCCCTCCCCGGTGGGGTTGACGCGGGGGATGTGATTTCCAATCACCCGGACGGGTATTTCGCATTCTCGTGCTCCGGCTGCGGCACGGAAGATGCTGACGAGGTTATCAAGAGTCTTGGTTACCGTGAGTGCGACTCTTGCGACGGATGGATAAAGACGGAGCATTCCCGTGCGGTTTGTTACGACTGCACAGACTCCTTTCGGGTGTCCGACGATTGCGAATGCATCCCGGTAATGGTTGATACCTACCGGCACGGCGGTCATGTCGTGACTGTGCCTGATCTCAACGCTACTTTGCAGGGTTGTGATACGTGCTACCCGGACGCTTACCCCTATGGAAAGTAGCGATGACTCTCACCCTGGATCATGTGGGGACGGTCGGAAAGTCGAGCAACCCATATTTCATGCGCGCTGGTCTTTATGGCCGTACGGCATGCGGAAAGCAAACTGCCCATGTGTGTGCACCGTTCAAATCTGACGCTGTTCTGACGGTCAAATGCGGGAGTTGTTGGCGAATACATGGGAAGGCCGCAAACGTTGCGGACTCTCTGTGTCAGCTCCTGCTGTTCTAAGAGTCTGCCGGGTAACGGCGGGGGCCTTCCTAAGGGACGGCCCTCCCCGTGGCCTTACAGGGTCACTCAGTGAATCAAGTAGAAGGCGAGAAAGTCATGACATGGGGTTACGAGCAAATTTCCCAGGCCATTAACGATGGTACGGATATGGTCGCAGATGAGTTCAATGCGGGAGACCGTGACACGGATTTGCTGAATCTCGTGGTGAATGCTGCCTTGCATCTCCTGAAGAACCCTGGCACATCGATGGAAGAAATCGTGAACGAGTGCTATAGCGAAAGCCTGGAAGAAATTCGTTCGTGGTGGAGCGACTGGGCCTAAGCACCACGATCAAGCGATGTTCAGCAGCTAGAAGGAGGATTACGCATGTCTGCCAGCAAGCTTGCGGACTGGTTCATCAGTACCGCTCTAGTCGTCAAGGATGGCGATCTCTACTCGGATCGCTTTGTGATTCTTGATGCGGAAAAGGCCGAGGTGAAGATACCCGCGCGGGTTTCGGAGGATGGTATTTACGAGCTGTTCAAGACTCGACCGGCGGTCAAGACGGGTAATCGCTTTCCCCCGTTGGCTGGGCACTTTCCGAAACACGGTTCGGACGGAGATCGGGTAAATGTGAGTGCGTGGACGTGCAATAACAGTGGCGTTCCCTATCGAGTGTGCGTCTCAGAGGGTGAGTACTTCGGAATCAATGAGGAGTGGATCTCTCGGCTGCCCAAGGGTTTCTATCTTATGAGGGTGAAGAGCCAGGAAATCCTGTCGATCGTTCGGGGGGCGGTCACCGTCGGTGGAATCCTTCCGATACGTGTCCATAGCGGGACGGCTGTACATGAGGCGATAGCAAAAAGCTCGTAGCGGCCTCTCTCGCTAGCTAGTGAGACACGGGAAACCCGTGCCTTGCCAGGTGGCGTGAGCGACCTTTCCGCAGTCGCCGAACACGTGCGGGACGGGATAAATCCGGATGAGTTCCCCGCGTGGGCACACCTTCACTTCCGTGCGATCTCCGAGAGTGAGGCACACGATCGGATTATGGGTGGCGACACGTACGGAGTTTATGCGGGCACCCATGTTTGGCGCCTTCTCCGCAGCAACTGAGGCAATTACACAGAGTTCGGTCAACCGCGACTCTATGCGACACGGGTGCGAGCTTTAAAGCGACGTAGAGACGCACCTGTTGCCTGTCAATGCCGTGGATGCAACGTATATATAGCCCTAGGCCGGGTCCGTAAGGACGCCGTACGCAGCAAAGCGACCTAGGGCACCGGGCGCTCAATCGAGCGCCTTACACGGCAGAAGAGACCATCTAGGGGATTCCATGTCCATGATGGACGAATACATAAACTTGGGCGACTACGTGGACGAGCGAGCGGACCACATTCGATCGCTGGCCGACGTATTCCAGATGCCTTACGAGTTGCTGAAACTCCTACAGGAGGTCGAGACCGCATGCGAGCGGTTCGCCAACCCGGATGCGTGCGAGGTCAAGTTCAATTCTCAGGCTCTCTACCGGTTCCGGCTGGATGAGTGGATTTCCAACCACAAGCCTGAGGGCTACAACGTCTGGACCATCGCAGTTGCAGGAAGCGAGCATCACGGCGGGGAGGACGAGCCGTACACCTTCGTTCTTAACGCTCATGAGTTCCGCGACGCCTACTCCAAGGCCCTTGCTCACCACATCCTCAACACGTGTGGCGACGACTCCGATTTGCTCATCGTTACGGGGCTGAGCCACAAAAACACCCCTGCTGTCGACTGTGGTTACCACTGGCAGGACTGCCGCTGATGACCGCCCCTGCCGAGATCCTCGCACTCATCGACAACTTCTTTGCGGGTTGGGATGAGCACCTCGTAAATCACTACCCGGGGTACCACCCCGAGCGCGAGATTTACGACGACGTTCCGTTTGACATGAACGATTTCAACGAGGCCGACACGGAACGCTCACACGACGCGAAGTTCCTGCTCGGCGAAATTCGCGAAATGCTCGCACCGAACCCCGCTAACGCCCTGAAAGAGGATATCAAGATGATTCCCGCAGTCACCCGATTCACAGGATGGCGCCAAGTGGGCGCCCGCAAGTTCCCCGTGCGGGAGATCGTGGAGCCCTCGCGTGAGGTCAACAACGAGGACCGCGTTAAGTGGGGGATTGCCGGGCTCGTTGCGTACTCGGAAGCATGCGGGGAGGGGATTGAGGAGGAAAACCCGGATTTGATTGTTCGTAACTTCCTGGTAGAGCTTCGCCACGTGTGCGACAAGTGGGGAGTTAATTTCGCAGAGCAGATCGAGTCTTCCGAAATGCACTACGCATACGAGAAAGAGGACGCCGAGTTGATCGCAAAGCACGAAGGGTACCCCAAGGCTGTTTAGCAGCAATCGCCCGTAAGGGCGTCCTAGCTGCTTAGGCGCGCAGCCCGTTCAAGTCGGGCCTAGGACACAGGGCGCTCAAATTGAGCACCCCAGAAGGGCAACAACTGTGATTGCGCGCACCTGGAACTACTGGGCCGTTCTCGTCCCGCTCGAAGACGGGACTTTTGCTCACGTCCTCGTATCTACACGGGGCCGTCCGGCGGACCGCCTCATTGAGGAGCACGCGGCGGACAATGCGAAGCGGATCGGGTTGTCTGAAATTGACTACAGCGAGCCGTGGATTATCAGAGGCCCGTATCTCACGTACACACATGCGCAATCAGTCGCGCTCTGACGTGATGTGAATTTGTTCTGCTCGTAAACGGATGCCGGAAGAATGGAAAGTTCAATGTTTGTGATGGTCAAAGGAGTGCGTCGGTTCGGGGAGTCTCGCCATTTCTTCGACTTCCCGAGACCCGAGGAACGCGTTCAGGCATACGCGCCCCGGTTCGAGGTGCTGTTCTCCGTGCTTCTCGAATGGAGCAAGGAAATTGACCACGAAATATGCGCCTTCGTGGAGTATGCGAACGACGAATCCTCACTCAAACTTCCGCAGGGGGGACGGCTCTCTCTGTCAAGAACTGACGATGAGATGTTTTGGCGACTCGACACGATGCCGGGCGGCTGGGTGAAGGTCGGTCAGTACTAGTCCGGTGATGTTTGGCGGCGGATTTCAGAAATGAAGTCCGTTGTCATGGGTCCCCGAACTGGAAGGCTGAACCGTGGCAAGAAAGGTAGTCGAAATGGTGACCTGTGACGCCTGTTTCAAGCGGGACGGTTCGGAGGTTCCCGCCACACGTGAGATGACGTTCCCTCATGGGTTGTCTGATCACGCCGTAGATCTGTGCGACATGCACGCCGAGCGGTTCGGCGGGATGCTCGCCGAGGCGTTCGGGCTCCCTGCTGACGCGGTCGAGAGCGAGCGGGAAAAGGGAGACGGAGACCAGGACTTCGCGGATTACTGCGAGCGGATCACGGACATCCGGAAGGCCCGAAAGGGCAAGGCGCTGGAGTTCGGCTCGCAGGCCGCCCGGGTTCAGTACCGGACGCACCTCGCACGGTTCGCGAAGGCTTCGGCTAAGGAGCGGGAGCACCTGGCCGAGTGGTGCGAGCAGCACGGCCACGACAGGGGTCTCACTGCCTCGCACGTCATGTTCCGTGGGTGGCTCCGCGACAATTTCCCGCAGATCTCCGAGCGGTACACGCCGGCCTGAGTACCTTGCGCGGGCGGGGGCTCCCTCCCGCTGGCCTCTTGGCACACGTCTGTGCCGACATAGGCGCTCAAGTAAGCATCAGCAACTAATTAGGGCAGAAGGTAGTCATGTCGATTGACGCTCAGTACGTGAAGTCCGTGCGCAAGCTCGCGGACATGCAGCCCACCGCTAAGACACTGAACGCATTCCGGGACATCCTTGTGTTGGCCAAACAACTCAAAGACGCCGACGCGGCCGAACGGCTCGCCATGCGGAATCTCGGCGAAGCCCTGAGCGAAACCCTTGAATCTCTCTCCGATTTGGACGCCCTCGGCCTCGGCGACTCCGATCTCTTGGAGTCGCTGGAGGGCCTCCAGGGCGGCTTGCCTGATGACGAGTTGGACGATATCGAAGAGATCTACTACGAGCTTGAGTCCAGCGCGGACGCACTGGGCATTTTGCTTGACGACGGAGCTTCACGCGATGAGTGCGATGAACTGTGGGACGCAACGGGCGGAGAACTGGACCGTCTTGCGGACGCCGTAGAGGTCCTGATCAAGCGAGCCAACTAAACCGATGAGATCTCCGGGCGGCGTTTCGGACGCCCGTCGCTTCACGACCGACCCGGGGAGCTAAACCGCGCGTGCACTGTCGTACGCGCGCACTCAGACGCTGTTGAGAACACAAAGGAGGGCCTTTCTATGTCCGCGTTCAAGCCCATGGCCTATGGCCCCATCGGGGCAGCCGTTCACGAAGCGATGCCGCACACGGAGGCCGACCCCATCGGAGTGTTCGCGGCGGTCCTGGCGCTGTTCTCGTCGGCAATCAATGGTCATGTGATGTACGAGAGCGGGCGACCCGTCGTCGTCTGGACGGTCCTTGCGGGAGCCTCCTCGGTGGGCCGCAAGGGTTACGCGCTCAACACCGCAGAGAGGATCGTGCGGACGGGAATCGGGAAGTTCCTGGCCGCTCGTAGGACTGCCAATCTTTCCAGCGGGCCAAGCCTCGTCAACCACCTCTACACGCTCGAACAGGAAACGTTGACCCATGAAAATGGGGTCGACGGCCGGGCTGTGATCGTGGAGGACGAGTGGACGTCGACGCTGAAGCGCTCGCGGCGGTGCCCGACGTTCACCACTCAGCTACGGCAGGCATGGGAAGGACGGGAGATCCGGAACGTCACCAAGTTGGAGAGTCAGGAGATCGGCACGCCACTGCTCGGCTTCCATGCGCACATCACTCCTGGCGAGTGGGCCGAGTACGTACGCCCGAGCGATGCGCTCGGCGGAAGTTTCAACCGCCTCCTGCCCGTTATGGTGCAGCGCTCGAAGTACCTCCGGGGCAACCCCACACACTTTATTGAGGGGTCCAAGGATCTCCTGACGGCGTACCAGTGGGCCACGGAAAAGCCTCGGATCATGCGCATGAGCGGAGAGGCGGAAGACCGGCACTTTGAACTCCGTATGGAGATCGACCAACGCATTGAACTTATGCCTGAGCTGCTGTCCAGCTTCATGGAGCGGAGCGCCGAGCAGGTCATCCGCGTGGCCGCTGTCCTGACTGCGGCCGAGTGCCGGACTGAGATTTCACTAGAGGCCGTAGAGGCTGCCTGGGCCTTCGTCTCGTACTCCATGGCATCGGTCGAGCAGCTCGTCAACGATGCAGCCTCGAAGAGCGTTAGCACGCGCACGGTCAAGCCCGCCGAGGACATCATCCGAGACACCCTCGACAAGTACGACGGTCCCGTGAGCGCAACATTTATCGTCCGGGCGATGGGCTCCAGGGGAAACCTCGCTCTCCTGATGGAGACGATCGAGCACATGGACGACGTAGAGGCTTTCGTCCGGGAGGTGCCAGGGAAACGCGGTCCGAAGCCTACGTACTTCCGGTACATCGAGAACGCCTCCACGCCAGCGGAACCGGACGACGAAACGGCCAGCGGAAACCCGGAGCCTAAGGTGGTCCAGGTGCGATCCGTACCTCGCGCCCGCAAGGTCGAGCCGAAGCCTGAACCGGTCCCAACTCCCGCATCTACGGCGCCGTCCCAGAAGCCGACCGCAAAGAAGGCCGCAGCGAAAAAGGTCCCGGTTGAGCTGACCCCTGTCCCCGCGCGCGCGGTTCCTTGCCCCTTCTGTGGAGCTGAGGAAGACGCCCCGTGCATGAGTCACAGCGGAACTCGCGTAATGCGTAGCAACGTCCACCAGCCGCGAACGGCGGCGTTCAACGCGTCCGTGTCCGAGGCTTGCGCTAGGACTCAGCCCAAAGCTACTTCCGCCAAGCTCCCTGCCAAGAAGGTGCCCGCAACGAACCCCTTCGCGGCCCTCATTTGAGCAAGATGCCCAGAAACAGAGAAAGCCCCACCTCCAGATCTGGAGGTGGGGCTTTTTTGTTTTGTCCCAACAATCAATTAGTTAACACGGGCTCTCTCATTTAACCCAAGCGGCATCTCACCTCCGCTTAGCTGGTGGGGTGGCGGAACACGGTAGCCGTGCCCTCGTCCAAGTCGAGGCTCACAAGCTCGACCACCTCAGGCGCCACTGGGGCGACCTGGACTCGCTGATGAAGCTCTGCCTGTCGGAGGGTCGCGAGGTCCCACGGAGCGGACTCGTTCAGTGCCTCCTCAGTCTTCCGGTCCTCTGTCCGCTGGGCGACCTCGCCCACACTTAGTAGTGCGGCAGAGGCTGCGATGATGACTTCCCACGGGACATTTGGGTACGTGACCAGAAGCCACGGGGTCAGTGCTGCGAGAGCGGCGAGGATACGGACTACGTGAGCGCGGAAAAGGGTCATGATGCATCACTTTCGTTGAGCGAAACCGCCTTGCTAGGTACGGTGGTTGGCTTGGCGTCGGGCACAAGCACGACAGGCTTGACCGCGGTCTTCGGCTTCGCCTTGATCCGGGCCTTGAGTGCGGCTAGCTCCTTCTCCAGGGCGTCAAGGCGCTTGTCCTGCTGAAAATCTTTCGCCGAGGTCAATACGCGCGCGGGGTCGATCTTGGTCGGCTTCGGCTTGGCGTGCTTGGGCACGTAGGGCTTGGTCGGCACGGGCTTCGGAGCAGCCTTAGGGACTGCCTTCGGCTTCACCGCAGAACCTCCGAGGTTCAGCTTCTGGCCGGCGAGGATCAGGTTCTGATTGGCGACCTGGGGGTTGAGCCCCAGGAGACGGACGAGGGAAAGGCCGTGGGCACGGGCGATGCCGGAAAGGGTGTCTCCCGAGCGGATGACATATTCTCCTGTGGTCGCCGATCGGTGAGTCGGGTCCTTTGCGTCCTCACCGTCAACCACGCCGGTCGGCGGCACACCTTCCGCCAGTTCGGCCACGATGTCCGCCGCGGCCTCCTCGTACTTCGCAGGCTCCTTCGGGTGTGCGGACCGCTGGATCTTGTCCGACGCCTCCCAGAGGGGGAGTCGCTCCCAGCCGCTGATCTTCTCCAACTCGCGGTAGAACTTCGAGACGCTGACACGCACGTCCAGGCGCTCATTCGCCGGACCCCACCACGCGTTCCCCGGGCCGGGACGCTGCTGGAGGATGCCGAGGGAATCGGAGTCTCCGTAGGTCAGGTTCCTCATGCCGGACTCCTGGAGTCCGGTAGCGATGGCGATGACCGCGGCGCGGTCCCCTAGGCCGGCCTTTCGTGCCTCCTCGATGAACGTCTTTGCGTTCGCCTTCTGTTCACTCGTCCACGGCCACGGCTTCTGGATTCCCACGACAGGAACGGTAGTCGGGTCTGCATTCGTGGGCGGGGTCGGCTTGGTCTCAGGCTTCACAGGGACCGGCTTCGCAGCCGGTGGGACGTTGATCTCCTGACCCTCCGAGACCTTGTCGGGATTCTTGATCTGAGGGTTCACCGCCAGGAGCGCGGCGAGTGAAACACCCAGGAGCGCGGCAATACCGCTGAGGGTCTGTCCACGGCTGATGCGGTACTTCCCGCCGGAAACGGGCGGGGTGACCGTACCTGCACCGGTGTAAGCCGGGCGGCAGTACCCGTAGGGCCGGGACATCGGCACCCACTTCAGGTAGACCCCGTCGCCGTTCGCAGCCCCCGAGTTGTTGGTGTTGCCACCGATGGTCTGGATGCGCCGGCCCGCGGGGTCGACGGCCACGCAAAGTTCAACGTGCGTGGCGCCGTTGGCGCCGAACATGACCAGGTCGCCAGGCTTGGGATTCGAGGTGTAGAAGCGCCCACGGGCCTTGTACCAACTCGTGCACTCCGCACAGGAGGCGGTCTTAGGGATGACGTCGGAGTTGCCCGACTTGTAGGCAAGCCAGGACTGGAACGACTGGCACCACGGGTACCCGTAGCCTTCCGCCGGATAGCCGGGAATCTTGCCGAACCAGTGGTTGTATTTGGTGTCGTTAGACGGGCCTTCGCGGTAGCCGACCTCAGGTCGAGAGGCGTTAATCATTGACGCAGCGGTATTCGCCACGGTCCCTCCTCGGGGTATACGAAAGGCCCCGGCAACTGCCGCGGGGCCTCATAGTGTTTGGTTACTCGGGCCTCTTCGCGGTCGTTATCGGGACGATGCCGTTCGCCTTGAGCTGGTACGCGTAGTCCGCGCTCACCGAGCGGTAATACTCCACCAGCTCCTGAAGCTCATGGACGGTCTCTTGCAGCTCCGCGCGCCACTCGGCCAAGTCTTGGATGTGCTGCGACCGGGCTTTGTTGAATCCGTCTCGGCGAACCTGTAGCGCTCGTGCCACGGCTAGAGCGGAGGTGGCGATACCTCCACCGATGATGGTTATAAGAAGTTCAATAGCCACTGCGACACCTCTGCGCTGAAGAAATTAAATGCGATTTACCCAAATGCGGATATGGCTGTGATGTTGATGTAGAGCTCAGTAAGACTGCTCGTTCTGGTGCCCATATTCCATCGGAACACCGCCGCGTTGATAACAGTGGGCGTTTCTGGCTGAGAGATAAGCGTGTAACTTCCGTTAAGGTACTGGGTCGCACTGTTTTCATACGGGGCGCCAGCTCCGGCGCCACAGCTCCTGTCAGAAAATGCGCCAGTAGAGGATGAGATCAGTCCGGAGTTTGCCCAGGGAGGCGCTACGGGGGTCGCATCACCAGCAAAGAAGCGACCCCCAAAGTCAACTAGAAGCAGCCTCTTTCTACTCGTTGCTGGTACGGTCAAAGTCAGGGCAGGGATATTGGTGAGGCCATCCGCCGAAAATCGGAAATCAGCACACGTAGTGCCGTAAATTGCCGGATCATTTTTAAGCTGCGAAGCTACGGAATCAACCCTCGCACTTACGGCAGCTACGGTATTAGTCGTGCGACTAAGGTCCGTACCGATCTGCTCGACAACACTGACCAATTCTTTAAAGTTTGCATGAACGGCCTCGCCGTTATCCTTGATCTCTTTGTTCATTTTGACTGCTGAGACAACCTCGTCCGGTGCCCAGCTCTGGAATGCGGGATACTGCATGGCTGCCTCACATGATTTTCGTAGTGGTCCCCAACTTTGAGTGGGTGGAGCTGCCTAGAATCCAGTACGGCGGAAGCTCGGTAAGGCCGCCAGGAATCTGAAGTGAGACGTACGCGGTGTACGGAACCGCGGTGTCGAATCGGAGCTGAGTGACTGCATTCGGCGCGTTCTCAACATCTGCGACAACGAGACTCATAGAGGAGTTCCCGTGACCTTCAATGGCGCCGAACTCCGCGGCCCTGGCATTGAACCTCTCGGGCCACTGCACGGCCGTCAGATCGACGGATAGCGGCATCGCCACTACGACCTGAGTGCACCCGCCCTCGAAGGGCGTAAAGTTAATTGCGCTTACGTTTTTCACGATCGTAATGGAACTCATCTTCGGAATCTGCGGCGTAAGGTCTGCAAACCTGTAAACCATGCTCACGAGAACACCATCGAAAAGTGCGCTGGTATCAACGGGCATCTCGGATGTTCCTGTGGTGTAGGGCAGCAGCCATGCCGAGAATTGCGAGCCATCATTGTACTCCCTGATGGCTAGATTGTTGGGCTGAGGCGGATTGGTTGCACGCCCGCCAGAGGCGGGCGATTTCATCCGACCACCCATGACGAAGAGAATTAGATCTCCGACACGGGTTTCTACAGGTATGGCTGCGGAAGTTACCTCCTGGCCTTTGAACCTGATGGCTTCGACCCCGATGCAGACGGGATACTTCACAATCGGGGCGACACTCCCTGTAGGAACCCACCGGGCGCCGTCGTACGTGAAGGACTCGCCCGGAACCCACCCTGCCCCGTTGAACACCTGAGGCCCGACAGGGAGCCAGGCGTTCCCGCTTCTGACGAATGCCGAGTTAGCCATACTTCACCCACACATCTCCGGCGACTGGAGACACCGGAGCTGTAGGCCCGGAGAACACACGGGCCGTGCCGACATTCGACGCCACGACCTGCCCCGTGGTGGTGACGTTGCCTCCCTTGGGAAGGTTGAGGTCCCCGGACTTCTGCACATTCAGGAGATCGACACTCCCGCCGGCCCTACCGTCGGAGATGACGAAAGCCTTACCTGTGCCTCCGTTCGTGCCGACTACGAGCGGGATATGAGGTCCGTTGGCGTCGACGTACAGTGCGCCTGACGCCTTAAGCCGGGTGAAGACCCGCTCGTTCTGCCAGGACGGAGCCTCGGTGGCGAGGCGGAAGACATCGCCGCCGGTGTCGCCCTTGCCCTGAGCATCGATTCCCGCAACTACCGCTTCCAGCCAGCCGGTTCCCTTAGCAACCAGGGCCTGATTGACGCCGGCCTTCGCCACGTAGCCCTGAAGTCGGCGGTTGGCCTCGGCCACACTGCCGTGCGGGTCGTCCGCGGTCTTGTGCGCCTGAAGCTCCGAATAGGCGGCCGTTGTGTCGAGCGCTACACGACCATCGCCGAAGTCCACCCAGACCCGGCTGCGGCCATCCGCAGGGCCGTAGAACTCGGGGACCATGCCTCGGTGATCAGAAGTCACGCTCTCAATGCGAGCACCATCAACAGTCAGAAGATCGGTGATACGTGACGCTGCCGCGTCTGCTCCAGTCCAGACGTGCCCCGAGGCGTTCGGTACACGTGCTCCGCGCGAATCCTCTGCGGCCTCGGAGGCGGTACCACCAAAAAGGTTACGTGCCATATCTGCTCCCAATTATCCGAACTGTCCGGTCTCGTACGTTCCTGTGAAATGCAGAATCGCACCTGCATGGAACTGGAACATGTAGTACAAATGCCCATCATCGTTGCCGCTTTGGTTCAAAATCCGAGCGTAGGTGCCACCCCAGTCCTTCCATGACATAGCGGCGATAGTTCGGAAGCTGCCTCGCCTAGCGTTGTGGTAGACCCCGCTGTGCACCTGCGCGGTAAAGCCGCTGGCACTCAGAGGCAGGGTGAAACTCAAGCCCTCGTGGGCTACGACGTCGTAGTCATTACGGTTCTCAATCGTCATCGAATACCACACCTGGCTTGGCCCGACATGCCGATAGAACCCCTCAAAGGAGATTCCATTTACTGGACCGTTGTGTCCAACGAGCTGCGGTGTATACGGGAACGTTTTTCCGTAGTTAACGACCGGAGTAGTTCCGTACTTCGTCTTGACCTGCGTCCGGTAGTCACCAGAATTATTAACGTCTGTGTCAAGCAGCTCTGAGTGAATGGGAAGGTGCTTCAGCACGTAATCGGCGTACCAAGGCGCCGCTACGGTCTGCGGCATCCGGTAAGGCAACGTCGGGATGATCGAGGAGGCGTTGTTGGACTTTGGCTCAATGCGGACTTCTGCGACGGCCATTTCCCAGATCCCACCTTTGGTTCGCTCAGGTGTGGGGGAAACCGGATTGGAAGCCGGCAGGCCCTTCTTCACGGCGAGGTTGACCGATCCCTGCGCAAGGTCGGCACGAAGGACTATGAGGTCAATCCGAGGCTGAGTCGAGAGGTTCTCCGAGAGAGTCACCATTGCCTGTTCGGTCAACTTGTAGTAGAAGCCGCCGATCCAGGCATTACCAGGCTCCACCGCGAGCACCCGGGCCGCGTTTGTATTCGTAACCCTCAGCGGGTGGTCGATTCCGTTGCCGTCCTTCAGTTCGAAGTCGGCACAGTCGGTCGCCCACAGAGTCGACATGGACTGCCAATCGGCTTGAGTGACAAGATCTGTACCACCTGTCAGGCTCTTGGCATTGAATGGGTAGCTAATCTCAGGCATGGGTTACTTCCTCGACTCCAGCCGCGCAAGGCGGGTACGCATTTCGTTGACTTGCTTGTAGAGGTTCAGCGGCATTCCCGTGCCTTGCTCGCCCAACTTGGGGGTGACCGTCGCCTTGCCCTGCTCAACTGAGATGGAGACCTCGTTCACGAATTCCTGGTACTCGACACCGTCAATAGAGACGGTGACTTTGTCGCCCACGAAGTAGTCACGGCCGAACTGGATCTGCTCCGTGTCGATGGGGTAGATCTGGAAGTTTCCGGTCTTCTCGCCTTCGGCAAGCGCGTCCTTAGCCGCCTCCTCGGCGGAGTCCAGCGCCGCCTTGAGGGCCTTCACAGGGTCGAGCGGCTTACCGTCGTCGCCCTGTGGAAGCTCGTCGTCCGGAGTCGCCAGGACGGGTTTTCCGTCCGGGCCTGTCTTGACGGGCAGGTCTCGGCGGTCAATGAACTTCTCAGCGATGACCCCCCATTCGGCCTCAGCCGCGGTGGCCCTCCGCTCCAGGAGGAAGCGGTCCTTCCCCTCGCCCTGGCACGCCACGATTGCCCGAGTGACCTTCGGAGCTTCGAGGGTCCAGGTGAGCTCACGCAGGTTGCCGAGCTCCTTGGCGAAGCGGATCTCCGCGGACAGGTCGCGAGGCTTGAAGAACTTGAACTCGATCTTCCGGGTATCCGGGTTGTAGACGAATCGGTAACCGAACTTCCGATCCTTGAGCCACTTCTCAAGCAGCTCCCCGAGGGCGTCATACCTCACGGTGTCCTTGACGCCGTCGGCCCACTGCGAACCCCAGAAAGAGCCCATCTCCACGCCCGCGACCCTGCGGTCAGCCAAGGCGCCGGCGCCCACGGCACGGTTGATCTCCCACCAGGACGCCGAGCCATACTCTCCGCTCGCCGAGCGGTTCGGCTGCGCGGTGAACTGCTTGTCAATCGCCTTGTCTGGATCGGGGAACGCCACCCGGCCATACGGGATGGCGTTGTCGCAGGTGCCGGAGAAGTAGGTGGACCCCGGCCCGGTGTGGTGCTCGGTCGTCCAGTAGCGGTTGAACTTCGTCACCGGTCCGGATAGAACCGGCTCGGTGACGCCGTCCTGCCAGACGACGATGCCGTACCCCATCTGGAGAAGCTGAGACTGCTCAGTGCCGTCCTTCAGAAGGAGCTGCCAGGAGCCCACGCGGCAGAACTTGACCACGAACTCAAGCTTGGTGAACTGGTCGATCTCTCCTACCCGGCGAAGCTCTCGATCCCTTACCTCGATGCGGTATCCCATTAGTAACACTCGTATCGTGCGCGGTAGTTCAGTCGAACCTCGGCCTGTGTTCCGCCCGTACTGCCGGGCGTGATGCTCACCGTGGGAGTGGAAGCGCCTGCGGGCAGTGCCCACAGGTGTGGATTGGCGCCAAGGCCGGGCCACCTGTTCGCGCCGAGGTCGTCACGGACGGTCTTGTAACCGGGACGGGTGTCGACGGTCAACGTCCGACCGGACGGAACGGCGTCCTGTCCGTTTTTGCCTGCGGCCTCGA
Source organism: Kitasatospora sp. UYEF31 (assembly GCF_057291755.1). Taxonomy (NCBI): domain Bacteria; kingdom Bacillati; phylum Actinomycetota; class Actinomycetes; order Kitasatosporales; family Streptomycetaceae; genus Kitasatospora; species Kitasatospora sp. UYEF31. Next base: position 72,829 of record NZ_JBXAWK010000019.1, on the reverse strand, counting down.
AGGACTCGCCGGCCTCGGAGGTGAAGCGGAAGGATTGGACCGGACCCTTGATCTTCCAGATCGGCCACGCCTTCACGTCTCCCGGGTTGTCGATCGTGACCTTGTTGTCCACGATCCGGTTGTTCGAAAGCGAGATGGGCAGGAGGGGCTTCTGTGTGCCAGGCCGGGTCAAGAGGCCCCGGCCTTCGCTGAAGCTCCACTTCGCGGCCTGTGTCAGGTCGTCATAGAACCAAGGATCAAACGCTGTGAACTGGAGCCCGTACTTCGTCCAGGAGAAGCCCGCCTGATCGTCGGACTCGTTCCCCTGCATGCCGTCCTTGTAGTAGCAATACAGGTAGCGGTCCGAGCCGTCGGACTCGGTAAACCGGAGGACGCAGAAGCCGTTCTCGGCGTTGAGTTCCCGAATGAGCTGGGCCTTCAATGCCCGCACTGATCTGCGGTCGATCCCGTGGAGGTATACCGGCAGCATGATTTCGCGGGCCGCGGTGCGGGCACTGCGGAACATGGAGCCGTCCAGGTTCGGGCTCTCATCTGAGTGCAGTTCACGGGGCGCCGCATCTAGGCCGGTTGCGCCGGCCTGCATGAGAATCCCCGGCCACATGGGGCCTCTGAAGCCGGTCAGGGAGATCTCTCTGCCCTTCCCGCCCCTGCCGGTGATAGTGACCGACGTCCGCGCCCACTTCACGGGTGTGGGCGGCCTTTGCGATGGGTCAACTATCTCGCCTGAGTCGACGTCGTACTTTGAGGGGATTGGCATGTGTCGGACCTCCTTTTGGGCATGGGAAAGGAGGGGCGGAGTATTCGCCCCTCCCGTCCTCTTGCTTAGGCGTACATCGTTTCGGCGTACTGAAGAGCCCGCACGATTTCACGCTCGGTGGGTGCACCGGTCGTGTTGTGGATGTGAATCTCGTACCTCTTGCCGCCGAGGAGATCGCTCGTCGCTTCTGCGGTGTGGACACGCTCACCGCCACGGAAGTTCACCAGTTCCGGTCCCTTCTCCCCGAGGAGGGCGAGTCCCGGACTGGCGCTACCGGTTCCGTTCTCGTACCAGTGGTTCCGCTGCCAGAAGTCCCACGCCCCGTTGGGGTCGCCGTATCGGCCCTTGATGTAGTCCATCCCCCACTTGATCTGTGTGGCCGGGTTGGTCGCCCAGTCAGATCCTGCGGAGTCCATCTTGGATGCGGGGAGTGCCTGGAACAGGCCGTAGGCCCCCGAGGAAGGGTTCTTGGCCTGAGGGTTCCAACTTGATTCCCGGGTGAGGATGTTGTTCAGCGCATCCCACTGGGTCGACCAGCCCATTTGAGCGAGGGCCTGTCGAGCCGTGTCCTGAATGGAGCCGTCAAGGCCACCGTCGAAGGTTCCCCCGATCTTGGAAACCGAGCCAGGCCAGGCGTTGAAACTCGGCCCGTCGGCGTTCACGGCACCGCCTGTGGGACGGAGAGCTGCCGTAGCCGAACGCCAGTAACCCTGCGAGCGCTTCAGCGAGTTGGACTCGTTGCCTCCAACGGTCTCATCAGCACCCGTACGGATGTTGATGTGGCCGTTACCGCCGTAGGTCATCAGGTCGCCAGGACGCGACTCCGATATGGGTACGTGTTGCATGGCCGCGTTCCAGGTGGCCACCGCGGGCCACCGATTTCCCGGTGCTCCCATGGGGCTCCCGCCGTACGCGGCGTTCGCGCCGGCCTGGTCGACTACGTACGAGACGAAGTCAGCGCACCACGCCTCAAAGTTGCCCTGGTTGTACTTCGCTCCGCCCACCAACGGGGCTTCCTTAGCGAACTCCGCCAGGGCGGTTTTGACGACCGCCCCACCACCAGCGTTGACGTGCTCGTCTACCCACGACGCCCACTTCCCGAAGTGCGGCTTGCCCTTTTCGAACATGCCGGAAACGATCCCGCCGGACGTCCCGAAGACCCTGCGGATCTGTCCGAGCATGGGATCGAGAACCTCGGACCATCCTTTCCCGAACGCCGTAGCGTAGTCAGGGAGTTCATCATCCTTGTGCTTGCCGACCCAGTCAGCACCGCCCACGATGCCGCCGTTGGCGTAGATGTTTCCACCCTGCTTAGCCTGAGCGTTCCATCGGTGGATGGTCTCTACTCCCAGAGCCCGGACGACCTCCGGGCGAAGGATGCCTTCGCCCTCGGAGAGCATGGCAGGCACTGTGTCTACGCCGGGCCGGTAGCCCGGCACGACACCACCAGTCGCAAAGTGGAGCTCGGTCAACGGAGCCGGAGCCCCGGCGAGCCGGGCCATCGCCGACATCATCCCGACCGCACCTCGGTTGTACGGCCCTCCGACCGTGCTCCTGGTGGACGAGTCCACGTGGGACATCGCCGAGGACCAGGCGCTCCGGATCGTGGAGCCGGAGTTCTCGAAGTGGCCCTTCAGGCCCGTGATGCTGCCCTGAAGACCAGCGAACGAGGCCGCGAGGCTGGCCGCCATAGACGCGGCCAGGCCCTGAATCCCTGAGGTGGCAGATCCGACCGTGGACTGAATCCCCATCCAAACGGATCGGACCGTGGCCTCGAACTGTCGCTCGGTCTGCGTGAGCGGCCCTGAGAGGTGAGCGGACCACCGAACCTGTGCAGGGACGATTCCCTGATCAACCGAGGTCTGTACCGAGGTGGTGACGGCGGTCCAGGTGGACGCGGAGAAGACCCCGAAACTACCGAGGTCATCACGAACTCCCTTAAGGACAAGCCTGATCCGAGCTGCCGCATCCTCGAACGCCTTCGCATCCGGGACGACCGCCACATCATCGGCGGCACCCCCACCCGCGAGCGTCCCGTTCTTGGCTCCAGCGTTCAGGCCGTTGATCGCCTGAGCGCCGAGGGCTCGTACAGCCTCCGGACGGAGGACACCCTCACCCGGCGAAAGCCGGGCGTGAACAGTGTCATGCCCCGGGCTGTAGCCCGGAACGATCCCGCCGTCAGCGAAGTCGAAAAGTCCTGTCGTGTTCGGGAGCGCGTCCTTGGCCTGTCCGTAGACGTCCTGGAGGACCTGCTTCGAGTACGCGAGGGGGCTGTCCGCTATCTCCTTGTAGCCCCCGATGGTGTCCTTGACCATGTCGAACGTGCCGAAGACCATGTCTTGGATCTCAGAAATGGCTGCCTTGACCGTTGCCGTGGGGTCAGTCACGAGCTGCTTTCCGATACTCCAGAGGGACTTTGCCGAGTCCCAGACACCCTCGCCGGTGTCCTTCAGCATCTGCCAGATCGTTTCGGGGTTCAGAAGATCCTTAACAAACTTTCCGCCGCGCTGGAGGATGTTGCCGTCACCCTTCCAGACGTCGTCCCAAAAAAGCTGGCCGGCGGATGGGAGGACGCCTCCCGCGATGGCGCCGACGATCTGACCGACACCGCTCGGGGTTCGCTTCATGATGTCCGGCAGCTTGTCCGTGATGAAGTCGCCGACACCGTAGAACTTCTGAGCCAGGCCCTGACCTGTGCGGCCACCGCCCGACCTGGAGCCGAACGCCATAGCGTTCGTGCCCAGGGCGCCGGGGAGCCCGGCTGCCTTGTCCAGGAACCCGACGGTCGTGCCGAACAGCTTGATCAGCGGTGCGATATTGAATGTCTCGCGCTGCTCTTGAATCATCGAAAGGCCGGGAACCACGCCTCCGTTGGCGAACGGCATCGCATCAGGCCCGAAGCCCCTACTGCCGATCTTGCCCTTAATCGCTTGGGCGTTCCAATGGTCGATGGTGCCAGCGCCCAGAGCTCTGACGACTTCCGGGCGGAGGATGCCTTCACCGGGGGAGAGGTAGGCGTATACGGAGTCGACTCCCGGCGAGTAGCCGCGAAGGACACCACCACGCGCCCTCCTGGTGTCCGGCTTCTTGTTGGAGCCCCCAGGGCCGTTGGAGCCGGGCAGGCCCATCTTCTCGTTGATGCCGTTGATGCCGCCGTCAAGGTCACTCGCCTTCTTGGCGGCCTCGTCCAGGGCCGACTTGAGGTTGTCGACCTCGGTCTTGACTGTGTTCAGCTTGATGGCGTCGAGCGCATCAAGCCGGGATGCGAGCCCGGCGTTCGGGCCGCGCCCCTTCGGCGTGCCGACCTGATCCCAGGCGTTCCGGGCGGCGGTCGTCACGTCATCGAACTGAGACTTCAGCGCTGAAAGCGATTGCGCCTTGAGGGCCTCGACACGGCCCACCGCTGAGTCGATCTTGTCTCGTGCACCATCAGCCGCAGACTTCAGAGCGTCGAACGCCTGAATAAGCGCTGACAGTGACTGTCCGGCAAGTGCCCGGGTCTTGCTGTCGGCCTGGCCGATCTCGGCGCCGGCCTGGCGGGCGTTGGTCTCAAGCTGCATGAACGCGGAGTGGACCGTACCCAGCCCCTGGCCATTGAGCTGGGACACCTGAGTCTGTGCCTGGTTGACCTGCGTGCCAGCGTTGTTGGCGCTGGTGCCAAGCTGGTTGACCTGCCCATGGACAGTGCCGAGGCCCTGGCCGTTGAGCTGCTCAATGCCCTTGATTTTAAGGTCTCGGACCGCACCTTCAGTGAGTCCCACATCGCGCTTGAGCGCGTCAAACTCGGCTTGGAGCTGAGTCAGTTTGGCGTCGTTGACCGGTGAGACACCCCGTGTCTTGACGTCCTTCAATGCCTGCTCAGCGTCCTTCGCCGCCTGCTCAAGGGACTGCCCTGAGGAGCCTGCGATCTGGCCGGCCAGAGTCGTGAGGTTCTGCCGGTTGACGGTCTTCAGCTCTTCCTGGACGTCCTTCAACTTCTGCTTCAGGTCCTGGAGGGACCGCTCTGCTGCGGTCGTATCCATCGCGATTCGCTGAGACGGAGTCTGGTTGCGTGCAGCGTGACGGGGAGGCCGGTTGGCTCGTGCATCCTGTCGGGCAGACCTGCGGTCGTCCTGGTCCCGAGCCAGGCCCGAGTCAGATTCGAACCGTTCAAGGTTGCGCTGTGCCCGAACCCTGGTCGCCGGGTCCGTCGAACGGGCGTCGTCCCGAGCGTTCTCGTTGCGGATTCGCTGGCGCCTGCGGACGTCCCGCTCCTCCGTGGAACCGAAGCCTCCGGTGAGAATCTCTCCACCGCGTCGGCCGTAGCGTCCAGCTGTACGGAAGCGGCCGTTCTCACGGGCGCTCTCCTGGAATCGGCCTGACCTTGTCTCACGGTTTCGGATGTCATCCCGACGGTTGTCGTAACCCTCTAGGAAGGTTCCGCCGTTACGTCTGGACCTGGCGCCCTCTCGCACCTGCGATCCGTACCGTGCGGTACCTCGCGCACCTCGACCAGCGGCACCGACCAACGCTGCCATGGGGCCGAGCATCTTGCCGAACTTGCCCAGGGCCTTGGTGGCCAGGCCGAAGGCGATAAGGAAAGGTGCGGCAAAGGCGAGGGCCTTCACCAGGGTTGCCAGCTTCTCGCGCACGTCAGGGTGCGCGGCCATCCAGTCGGCGACGTTCTTGACCCAGCCCATCACGACCTCTAGGCCCTCGAAGAACGTAGTCAGGATGGTCACAGCGCTTGGTTTGAGCGCCTTCGCGATTTCCTGCACCTTGTTGATCAGGCCGCCGTCATAGCCGGTGACGACGCCGTTCTCGCCCTTGACCGGCGTTCCCATGATCTTGGTGCCGAGCTTGGTGTATTGGACGTCGCCGTTCTCATCGACCTTGCCGAACATCCGACTGAGGCCGTCGACGCTGCGTTCCTTGATGGCCTGGACACGACCGGTCATAGTCATGTTCGTGGCGTTCTTCGCCGCATTCGCGTAGCTGCCAGTGTTGCCCTGTTTGGCCACAGCATCAGCAAGGAGGTTGGCCGAGACTCCGACGCCCGTCCGATCACCCATCATCTTGTAGAGGAGCTGGGAGTCCTCCATGTCGTCTACCTCGGTGTCGACCTCCGTCTTGTACTCCCCCTTCTGGGGAGTCTTCGGGGCGATGGGCGACTTGGTGGTCTTCCGCTTCTCTGGCGAGAGATTGTCGTAAGCGGCCTTGTCCTTCTTGTAGTTGGCCATCTTCTCGTTGTAGATCCGCTGGTCCGCGATCCAGTCAGAGTCCACGGACGAGTTGTACGAGGTGACCTTCGATGCCTTGTCCTTAAGACCTACCTGCTTCTTCGCCCGGAACGCTTCAACGTCGATGCCCATCATCTGGGCGAGGACTTCAACCGGAGTGTTGGTCCCCCGCGCGAACTGTTTCAGGTACCGAGCGTCAACCTTGCCGCGGTCGAGCATCATGTCGAGCGCGTACATCGCCGAGTTGACCTTCTCGGGCGTCGGTGTTCCGTGAAGGCCGGCCATGTTGCCGATGCCGGTGATGACCTTTGAGCCCTGGTCCAGGGCCTTCTTGCCGGTGCCCTTGGGGTCCTTCGCGCGGTTGTCGTCGTGGTAGTAGTAGTTCTGGCTGAACTGCCGGAGGTACTCGTACATCGCCGTGACCTCATACGGCGTCTGGAACGCATACTCCTTGATCGCTCCCACCGCAGAGGCGACGTCCTTACCGTCGAAGCCCTGCGCCTTGAGGCCCTGAGTCGCAAGGACCTGCTGATCGAAACTCTTCACACCGACTGCCGACATAAGGCCGGCGGCGGTCGAGAGCGGGGCAATCAGGCTGGTGGTGATGGTCCGACCCAGCTCGCTCACGTTCTGGCCGAACGTCTCCAGTCCTCGGCTCGCGCTGCCCCACTGCGTAGTCAGCGTGGTCGTGTGAAGACCGTTCTGTTTGGTCAGATCTCGAAGCGCCCGGTTGTTGGCCTCGATGGTGCTGCGGAAGTGGTCGCGCATCTGGTTGAGCGTGGAGATTTCGCCAGCCAACCGCTGTTGCTGAAGACTCCGCTGTTCCCGGGCCTGCTCCAGCATCAGGGCCTTGTGCTCAGCGAGGTTGGCCCTCGTTGCCGCCAAAGCTTCCCGGCCTGAGGCAATTTCTACCTGATACGCGGCACGCGCCTCGGTCTTGAGCTGAGCGAACAGCGATGTGACTTCGGCCTTCTTCGCCGACGCGGCGCGCTTGGCATCCTGGAGCGCTAGGTCCGCTTCCATGCGCTCTGCCCGGTAGGCGGTCTTGGCCGCCTGCTCCTGGGCCTTCGCGGCGTCCACCGCGGCCTTGGTCTCCATCTCCCGGTTGAGCTTGATCGCCCGGGAATGGTCGCGGTCCAAGCGTTCCACGGCGGTGAGCCGGTCCCGCTCCGCCTTCTCCTTAGCCACGGCAGCGGCCTTCGCCGCCGCTACCGCCTCATCGAGGATCTTCTTCTCCACCACGATGGCGCTCTGAAGCGCCTTCTTCTGCTCGGACGAGGCTTCCTTCATCAGCTTCGTCTTGGCGGTCTCGAACTTCTCGAAATCCTTGAATCTCTGGGCCATCTCTTCGCCGCTGAACTTAGTCAGTGACTTGACGATCACCTTGCGTGCGGCCGAGGAATCCTTCTCAGTGGACTCCGCAGACTGGGCGGCCTTCTTAGTCTCACCTTCGACCGCCTTCCGGGTATCCTGGGCGGCCTTCGTGCCGCCGGTAACGATCCCCTTGAATCCCGCAGTCAGAGCCGTAGAGAACCCCTCGCCACTTTCCTTGCCCGCTGCGGTGAGGCCCCGGACTAGATCCTTCTGGATCTTCGCTAGGGCAGCCGCGTCAATTTGCGGCTTGACATCAATGTATCCACTGCCGACCTTTACTGCATCGCGGCCACGGGTAGCCATACGCGCCTCCTAAAGGGGACTCATGTGAGTGAAGAAGGCGGCGACATCTTCGCCGGACGCAAAGCTCTCAGGCGCGGGCGTAGCCGCCGTGGACTGCCCCGGCCGCCAAATAGGCTCGGGCGGTTCAAAGTCATCGGAGTCAGAATTGGCCCGGAGGAACAGATAGTTCGACACCTCGATACCGTCAGAGATGCGGGCGAGGATGTGATCTGTCACACCCCAAACGGACGACTCATCGACCTCGGCCAGAAGCAGAGATCGGCCAGGTTTGTTGAGTAGCGATCGGATCAGCACCGATACGCGGCGGATTGACAACCGCCCCCGCCAGAGGTCAGCGAGGTCTACTCTGAAGAATTCGAGGAGATCCGCTTCCAGTTCATCGGGGTGTTCCCGGATGGCGAGGACGGTTCGCGTTAGTTTCCCGACTCACCGTAGCCAGCGGCCGTGGAGACCTTGTCTGCGAACACGGCGAAGTCTCGGAGGGTGGCGCCACTGGCCTTGTACTCCTCCCACTTCGCATAGCCGATGATGATCTTGATCATCTCGACCTCATCGTCCGCTTCCAGCAGGGAGACCGGCATGTCGAGCGGGGCCGGAACGGTGAACTCGATGCCGGCGTGCTCGAAAACGGTCGACTGCTCCGCGGCCTCCGCCTCGATGGCGGGCTTAACGGCGGCGGTCTTCTTTGCAGTGGTCTTGGTAGGCATGGGCGCTCCAGTGGTGAGATGTCCGGGGTGAGATGAGAGAGGCCGGGGAATACGAGCCCTCCCCGGCAGGGGGTTCAGCTAGCGGTGCTTCTTAGACGCCCGCAGATTCATCGGGGCCGGCTCCGGAGTTTCTTGAGGTTCTGACCTCAGGACTACGGAGCCACCGGGTTTCCCGCAGGGTCCTTGTCGGACAGCAGGTAACCGAGGGTGCCGTCGGAATCGAGCGCGTCAATCGTCAGTTCGAACTTCTGGTTTTCGGTCCGGGTAAGCGTGATCGCGCCCCGGTCGGAAATCATTGCCCGGGAGATCACCGCCCGGTATGCGCCCTTGGCGTCACTCCAGTCCACGACAAGGGAAATCTCATCGAGTTCCGGGTTCGACGCCAGGTCCAGACGCCAGATCTCCTTGCCGACTTCGCCGGACTTCGCCCACTTGGCGCCGAAGAACAGCTCGGTGTTGAGTTGCGAGAATTCCATCAGAGTCGCCTTGACCTGGAAACTCGCCGACTTCACGGTGTAGAGCACAGGGGTAGCCGACTGCCAGACATTCACCGCGTCGGACTGGATAGACGGGGTGATGGTCACGCCCGACTCGTCCACATAGCCGAGCGGCTTAAACGCGGGGTCGAGCGCCTTGACGTCCACCGGGACCTTCGGCTTGATGCCGGTCTTCGGGATGGGGGCAATAGAGATCGAGCCCGAAGGCGCGAAGCGAATCTTGCTGGCATCACCAGTAGCAGCCATATGAACTCCTAAAAAGGGTATGAAAAAACCCCCGACGACGCGGGGGTCAAAGGGGGTTGACTGGAAGTCAGCTCAGGAACACGGCGACTTCGCCGAGATAGCGATGCTCACGAGAGGTCGAGTCCGGCATGTACTTGGGCGAGGAGATCTCGTCCACATCGAGCACCTGGACCACGCCGGCCGTAGACGACGGCAGACGTTCAAGGAGAAGCTCACGGACGAGGTACGCCAGCTCTACGGCTGCGTATCGGTCCTCGGCATAGACGGAGTACGCGATGTCCGCGCGGTCCATGGCGTCACGGATGACGCGGAAGCCGCCGGAGTGCTCTAGATAGACAGCCGTCCGGCCTGGTTCTCTGCCGACCAGGTCACCGGTCACGGCGCCGGGGGGGACCTCCGGCGAGGTGGTGAGGAAGTCGTGGACGATCATTACGGGGTCCGCTTTCACTGGGACCTCGACTTCATGAGGGCCGTCTTCAGCGTGTGCCAGCCTGGGTGCCAGGTGCCGCCTCTGTCCGTCCACCCGTACTCCACGAGGAGCGCGTGGCGGTCGGCTACGACGTAGCCCACGGGGGTGCCGTCAACCCGCTTGATGCCCGAGTTGATGTTGCGGCTGTGCATGTTCCACGACCCCTTCTTGTTCTTCGGGGCGTAGGACTTGGCATAGCCGATGATCAGCGAAGTCTTGGCCTTCAGCTCCTGAGTCATGGCGGGGGAGTCCAGGGCGCGGAGGAGGGCGGCGGGATCGATCTCGACGCCGGCCATCAGTGCTCCACCCGCCAGGCCCGGACCCGTACATGCCGGATGGTCAGGCCGTAGCGCCACTCCATCGGGTCGCCGTCGACTTCGTACCAGAGCCCCCCATAGAGGATCTGATCTGCCGAGTCCACACCGGTTCCGGCGGGAAGGTAGACCATGAGCCGTTCCTGTGCAGTCTCCCTCTCGGGGGAGCGGGACTCGAAGCCTCGGTCGGGCTGGACGTTGGCGGGGCCTTCGTAGACCACCGCGGCTTTTGCCCAGTCCCGCCGCTTGGTGTAGGCGTTCGCTTCCAGCGCGGCCCGGCGGATTTTCACCCGATCATCGAACAGATACATAGCCGCCCTCCGGAGCCCAAAGGGAGTCCTCACGAGTGAGGTCGATGGAGGAGAACTTCTTCCGGTATCGCTTCAACGTCGTACGTGCGGCAGGGGACAGGGTCTGTGCTGACGCGGTGGAACCGAACGTCACCTCGATGTCGCCAACTCGCTCAGAGACGATGCCGGGCTGTACGGCAAGCCACCGGATCACCTCGGCACAGATGATCGCCTTGACTCCCGCCGTGATGGGGGAGGGGAAGCCCGCGCCGCAGTAGTCGGCAGCGAGGGCCGAGGCGTCCTCAATGAACACCTCGACCCTTGCGCGTTCCGCGGCCTCGAACGTGCGCCCCAAGCGGACCTCAATGTCTGAAACCGTGATGGTCATGGGAACACCTCCGCCTACTTCGTGGAAGCTGGCACTACGGCGATCTGCTCCGGACGGATGATCTTCGCGTCGTAGAAGACGCGGGACTTCACGGCGGTGGTGAAGGACTTCTCCGGCTCGTACGCCTTCGTCTCGGCGTTCGGGATCAGGAGGGAGACCGCGTTGGCCGCGCCCATGATCATGTCCAGGCCGCGAGCCTCGTCGTGGGCATCGCGGACCAACTTCTGAACCGGGCGGTTACGGCGCTTGCCGAGCGTGCTGGACACGTAGACCGGCACGCCGAGAATCTGGCCGATCTGACCAGACGGGATGACCGCGGTGCCGCCGTAGTAGCTGGCATTGATGAACTTGTCCGAGAGTAGGAGCTTCGACCGGACGGACGGGGAGATCAGGAGGTAGCGGTCCTCGGGGGCGTAGTTGCCGTCCAGGATCTCGATAAGCTCGATGACCTTCTTATAGACGTCGTCCGGGGTGTCCGCGGCCGTCTTGGACGCCTCGACCGTGCCGTGAAGGTCCTTCAGCGCGGCGGTAGCCGGCGCATCCACGGGGTAGGACTTCTCGCCGTTGAAGTCCTTGCCCTTAGTCGCGAGGTTGATCGTCTGGGCCACCAGGCGGTCCACGTTGATGGCCAGCTCGCGGGCTCGCTCGGTGAGCAGGGAGTCAAACAGCGAGATGCCGTCCTTGGTCTGCCACTGGTGAACGCTGTCGATCTCGATGTTGAAGCTGGAGCCCTTACGGACTCGAACGTCCATGTACTCAAGCGACGCGTGGTCGGCGTCACCCATGGTGTCGTAGGCGCCCTTAACGCCCTGGTCGGTCACCCGGGTCGTGAAGTGGGGGACGTGCAGGACGTCACCCTCGCGCCGGAATTCGCCCTCGAAGTCCCGGTTGCAAATCTGCGAGGAACCGAGGACGAGCGACTCGTCAAGGTCGTGCAGTAGCTGAGCCGTGTACAGCTCAGGGACGAAGACATTGCCGGACTTGGCCTGGTAGGCGTCGCCCTTGGTGGTGTTAAAGCCTGCGGCAAACGTGGGGGCAGCAGTCATGGTTTCTCCAAACGAATGAGGCCCCCCGAAGGGGGCCTCATTAGGTGATTAATCAGGCGTCACCTCGGAGCAGGGAATTGAACTTCCCTTCCTTCCGTGCGGCAACGATCTGAGAGGGGGTCATGCGGGACATGTCGCTGTGGGAGAGCTGCGACACAGAGCTGCCGCCTTGTCGACCCAGGCCGAGATTCTGAGCGAACTTGGGTCGGGCTGCCGGCTGGGGGAGAGACGAGACGAACGAGCCGATCCGGCCGGTGTCCGGGGCGCCGTCTTCTCCGACAAAGGTGGTGATGTTCAGAAACTCGGAGCCCGGGAGAGTCACACCGGCCGTTGCGGCGTGGGCTCGAAGTTCCGCCTCAGCGAGGCGGGTGCCGTACTCGGCGACGGTCGCGTTTCGCGCCTCGGCCTTGGCTGCCTCAATGACCTTCTCCGTATCGGAGAGCTGCGACGTACGGAAGCCCTCAAGCTCTGTCGACGCCTGCTTGAAGCTGGCCTCGTTCTTACGAGACAGGGCCTTCCACTTCTCAAGGTCCGCCTGGAGCTGCGCGACGTCTGGCGTCGACTCCTGCGGCTCGGACTCAGATGCGGTGACGTGGTTCGGGTTGTCGCTCATGTGGTTCGTCCATTTCGGATCAGAAAGAAAAAGGACCCCGTTTCAGGGTCCGCGGAGTGGTGCTGTGCTGGGCTACTTCTTAGTGGTGTCCCTCATCTTCCGAGCGGAGTTACCGGCGTTGCCCTGCGGTGACTTCATTGCGGCCTTGCTGGCGTCCCCGGCCTTGGCGCCCTTGCCAGGGTCCGTCAGAGCGGCCTTGTCCGCCTCGGTCTGGTACTTGTCGGCCCGTGCCATTTCGGTCTTGGCCTCGTCCTCAAGCTGCCCGTCAAACCGTTCGATCTGCTGCGGCGTGTATCCGGCATCGAGCCAGAGCTGCCGCTTGGGGACGTTGAGCATCTGGAGCTTCAGCAGGGCGTCAACGTGTTGGGCCTCGGTGCGGTTCTCCGGGTCGCGCCACATGACCTCGGCCTCGAAGGCGTCAGCGCGGGCCTGGTCCTTCTTCACGAGGAAGCACAGCCTCATCACTCGCTCCCACGCCTCACCGAAGTGAGTCATCCTCTCCCGGGTCTTGGAGATGAGGCCGGCCTCAGCCGACGTGATCGCCTCGCCGCTCGGGGCGGAGCCCCCGTTCAGGAGGAAGTAATGGAAGGGGATGCGACTGATCGAGGCCATGTGCTGAACCAGCATGTTCACCAGGGTCACGTAGTTTCCGAGGTCGGCAGCCTCAAACTGCCCGAACTTCGCATTCGGGTCTTCAGCCTGAAGAAGTTTGTCGACAGCGACCTTGAACGGCTCCTTCGGGGTGCCGTTCTCGTCCTCCTCGATCTCCATACCGGAGACGTAGCGCTGTGGCCAGGCCGCGTATTCGGAGGCAACAAGACTGTCCGAAACCGTTTTGTTGATCGCGTCCTGAATCGGGATCACGACGTGGAGGTCTGAGATCGGATCGCCGACCAGTCGCCGCCGGTTCTGGATGGGTACAACCGGCACCACGCCCAGCGGATTGTCTTCCCGCTCGTCGATCCTGTAGCCGGCCAGCGTAGGTCCGCCCCTATATACAGCGTCGGGGAGCCACAGTGAGGTGTGCTCTCGACCCCAATCGTCGGTGTAGAACTTCGCTGCGGCCTCGATCTCACGGCGGCTGCCCGGCTTGTACTGCACCACTACGTCTTCCGCTGACTCAATCGTGATCGCTGGGTCGCCGGCCTCGTCAGCCCAAACAACCGCGTACGAAGCGCCACACACCATCGAGTCGAGATGTGCAGTCGACGCCTCGGAGTCCATGAAGTTCCGTTGCCAGATCTCTCGGGCTTCCTTATCCGATGTCGGTTCGTCGGCCATGCGGAATCCGTCAACGACCAGGCGCTCGTTCACCGAGTCCACGAGTAGGCCGCAGAAGTTGTCGTTCCAACTCTCGAAGACGTGGGCGTACTCGGCCTTGTACTTCGACTGTGCGAAGAGCATCCGCTGATGCTTACCGTCGTAGTACTCCCCATACCGGCGGTACCGACTACGGGTCGTCAGGAGCTTAGAGTGGAGGTAGCCCATCCATGCCTGCGGCGTAGTCGGGGGAGAGTTGATGTGGTCCGCAGGACCGGTCTTCTTAGGTGCTGTCTGCATGCTGGGCCCTTACTGTGCGGGGCTAGAAGCCAACGACACGGCGGCGGTTGATGGTTATTCGGCCGTCTGCGATAGCGTCGGCCCTCGCCTCCAGGGCGAGGACAGCTGCAACCGCGAGGTCGATCTTGCGCTTGGAACGGGGCGAGTCCTTGATAATCAAGTCGCCTTGGGGGACCTCACGGACTACGGCTTGGAGCACATGGCGGGTGAGCTCCTGGTCCCCAATGTGGGACAGGTCGCCGACGAGAACTGCCGTGCGGAAACGCTCCACGGCCTGAGCCATGCGGGTCGGCTTGTTGGTCCAGAACTCGAAGACGTACTCCGTATCCTTGTCGGAGTGCGCAATGGACCAGCGGCCGATGTTCTCTTGCCACCACGGGGGGTCGCAGTACATCCACTCGACGCGGTAGGTGTCGAAGGCCCGCTTCACGGCGGCCTCGACAGAGAGAACGTCGACTTCCCACTCATCGGTAGCGTGCTCGGGCCTCAGCCATGTGCCGAGGACAAAGAGCTTGGCGTCCCGCAGGCGGACACCCACCAGCGCCGTGCCGTCACCGCGGACCGAGCCGTCAAAGCCGATGGCTATCTGATCACCTGGGCGGATGTCATTCTCGGAGATGCAGGCGTCCCATTCGGCCTTGCTCATCCAGCCGTCAGACGACTTCGAGATCTGGTTGAAGAAGAAGCGACAGTAGGTGCTGTCTGGCGTCGTCCGGTCGTGGAGGATCGTTCGCGTCAGACCTTCGATGTCCGCCCAGGTGGCGTCACCGTAAGCCTCGATCAGGGAGGCCCGGACGAGATTCTCGTCCCTGAGGTGCTCCACCTCGATGGAGCCCTCTAGGCAGTCGTAGAGCCAGAAGCCTTGAGTGACCATGTCGGACTCATGGATGATCTGAGCTACGGAATCTTCGTTGGGGTTGTAGGCGTTGGTGGTGCACACCCATCGCGACCCCGCGCGCGCGGTCTTCTCGACGTTGCGCTTGATCGTCTGGAAGAAGTCCGGCCCACCGGTGGAGCCGACCCAGTGATGTACCTCATCGAGGAGGGCGAAGGTTGGTCTGTTGCCCTCGTTGGTGCGGCCAGCGGTGGCCTTCGGGGAGATGGAGCCGGGCTTACCGCTCTTGAACTGGACCATCGACTTGGAGATCTCAAGTCCGTACTCAGCTTCGGCCGGCGACTCCGAAAGCATGCCTCGGATCATGTCGAGCGTCTGGCCGGTCTGCTCCAGGGCCGTAGCACCGATCTGAATGATCGGCAGCGGGACGCGCTTGCCCACAGGGAGGCCGCGGTGGTCGAAGTGGGAGAAACGGCAAGGGCCGATGAACTCCACGATCGCCAGCGCCGCGAGGAGCGGTGTCTTGCCCCAGCCCTTGGCCCGGCGGAGTGTGGCGGCGGTGTACTTCCAGGAGCCATCGGGGTTGATGGCGTAGAACCAGAGCACGAACCGGAGTTGCTCAGAGGTGAACTGCCACGGCTCGCCGGCCGTGTCTCCATCAGGCTGGACGATGTACTTCGAGGCCCAGCGGATGACGCCGTAGCCGAGAGTCTCATTCGGGGCTGGCACGCCCTGCGGCAGGTTCCCGCTCTGCATAGTCGCTCACCAGTTATCCCTTCGATAGCAGCTTGAAAAGCTCCCTATCCATCTCGTCTTCGGAAGGCCCGTCCGGGGCCGTGGTGTCCTGCTCAACCTGCTTGTCGAAGCTCATACGCAATCGGGCGCGGTCTTCCGTGGTCGCGCCCCACTTGCCGACCCGTTGCCGGATCTCACCGGCGAGCTTCACCTCACCGAGGTAGAAAGCGTCCACCAACTTCGTGGTGACCTCTAGCTCCGACCAATCCGTCTCCATCCAACCCTCTGTCTGAGGGGCCTTGGCCCAGGTCTTCCAGAAGCGCTTAGCGCCGCTGGTCTCGATGCCGAGGGCCTTCGGAAGTTCGCGGCCTTGGCCGGCCTCACCGGTGAGCTTCTGAGTGCCGAGTGCGTGACTTGTGTTCCGTCGTACTGCGTTGGGGTTCGGGGCAGGCCCCCGGCGGGAGACCATCAGGCCATCACCACCTGGTCGAAGTCGTCGCAGAGCTTGAACAGCTCCACGAGGTCGCCCAGGTCGTCAATCTCTTCCCGTGCCTCCAGCTCCCAACGGCGCTTCTCAGCAGCCCGAGAAGGGCGCTTGTACCGGCGCTCAGGCTGCTCGTCCTCCTGGACGTCGAACATGCGTCACTTCCGATCGGTGTAATACGTCTTGTACTTGTGGCAGGGGTGGCACAGGGTCCAGAGATTGGAGGGGTCCCAGGTCCCGCCCTTGGAGACGGGAATCAGGTGGTCGACCTCCAGGCGCTCACGACTGCCGCATTTCTGGCAGGTGAAGCGATCCCGTGCGAGGGTGGTTGTACGCCTTCTCGACCAGTCGCCGGGGCGATTCTTGTTACGCACCGAGGGCTGCCAGCCACGTACCGGCGGGGCATGTGTTTCACATCGACCTGAACGAACAGTCACCGAGGTACACCCGCTCACAAGGCAAATTGATTTGGCTCTTGGCATTGGCCCTCCTCGGTGACTTAGCAGGTCCAGCAGGGCTCGAACCTGCGCATACGGTGTTGGAAACCGCCGCTCTTCCAGTTGAGCTACAGACCTGAATCCCGTGGTGAACGGCACGGGCACCTCGTGAACCGTGCGGGAGTCGAACCCGCTCTTCCGCCCTGGTGGGCGGAGTGCACACCTACACCGCAGCTCCGACGAGGGGCGACCTCGCCTTAGTCCCTGCCAGGGATCAGCCGGTAGGGATCGTCTAAGGCCCCGGAGGTTGCTTGTCTGGCTCCGGGGCCGGTTGCTTCCTGGGCCTCCCTGGAGAGGCTTTCCTCAATCTCAGGTGCTCTACAGGAAGAGTCTTTAAGTAAGGAATCCCTTCGGGGGGATTCCTTTAGGGGAGGACCATCGATCTATGTTCGAGGTCAGGTTCGGTCGCTTCGCTCCCTCTCCTTCCCTCTCACTACTTACGTACGTGTCGGTAACCAGGTTTCCCGACAACTTTGAATGAAATGTGGCGCAGATCACACGTGATCACTCAACGTTCCATCCGGTTGGTTGCCGCCAAGGAAGGCATGTCGACCACTCCGGTGCAGGTCAGGCCACCTATCGAGCGCTCGTTCGACTGCTTAAGTAGCCGCTGGAGCGCGGCCTGAGCACGGCTTGCAAAGGCACTGCGCGTAAGCCATACTCCAACTATGGATCAGTTTGGCGGAGGAATTTAACACCCTGACTGAGCCTCACTCGGGAAGACAGGGCAGGAGACAGCTAGTATGGCTAGAGCAGCGATACTCAAGACCGAAGACCTGTCAGCGCTCATTGCGCTCTCGATGAGCGGCATGAGTGACAGGGCCATTGGCGAAAAATACGGGGTGAGCGGACAGGCAGTAAACAAGTACTTTATTCGACACGGTTACGTTCGTCGCGGCTTCGTCAAGATTGCCAGTGATTTGCTGGCGCCCTTGGGGATCGGACCCAAAGTCCAGGCCCGTCATCGGAACCAACAATTGCGCGCCTTCATGCGTCTTCGGCTAGGTGATCCAGATCTCACCCCCGATAACCTTGAAATGGCAGCACAGCTTGAGACAAGATTGAGGGCAGACAACGTGGTCATGTTGTTTGCCCCTGACAATCCCATGGGGTTCGAGTTCGTACCTCGGGAGGAATCAGACGGAGGTCTGATCGTCAGGTGGCCAGGTGGGGTACCAACGCCGCCGGACGGACTTAAGAGGGCGCTGGAACTGCCGTCAGTGGACTCATAAGACCTATCGCCTTAAACTCTTCCACATGGAGAGCTTTAGGTTTTAGACCCCTAAAAAACAAAGGGACCCTAAGCTGCGGCTGGGGTCTTTTTTGTTGCAAAAACCTAATAGTAGTTGACTAGCCCCCGGGGAGGGATTATGTTTAATACAATGATTAAAGCTGCGATCCATGAAAATGCTGCGGATTTTGCTCAGCGGAGAGCGGGAAAGTCATGCTGCGTCGAGGGGACCCCCGTCCTTCCGGGCCACCGACAAGGGATTGTTGGGACCTGCGTACGGGTGGACGGCGTGGGCCGAGAGTGGGTTCTGTGCCTTCCCGACGCCTGCGACTACCCGTTGAACGTTGAGTACCTAGCCCACGTGGTGAAGCAGGTCGGCGGACCACTCGATGAGCGCGTCATTGCTCTGGAGATCATCGACGGCCCGCACCCATCCTTTCCCGGGTCCAGCCGGTTCATAGTCGCCACCATTGCGGAGATGCCGTGACAGTCGAAGCCAACTACGTGCGTCTTCGGGACGCGCCTCGGAGCGTCTCTCAGACGGAGAGCTATGAGAAGTGTCCACACCAGTCCTGGCTAAAGCGCGTCGAACGCGTGGCCGAGGCGCCGGCGGCCTGGAGCCACCACGGCACCGCCTTCCACACCGCGACTGAGGTCTACGACCGTTCGGCCGGCACCAAGACTGTAGGCGAGATCCTCGACGTCTTCCGGGACGAGTACACGAAAGGAATCAACCGGGGCTTGGAGAAGGAACCTGACACCTCGACATGGATGCACGCCAACCGAGGCACCGCGGACGAGGACATCGAGGAGCGGTACAACCTCGGCGTGGAGCAGACGCGACGGTACGTGCAGTGGTCGGAGGAGACGGAGCCGAAGATCTGGACGACGCCCGACGGAACGCCGGCCATCGAGCTTGAGTTCATGGTCGAGCTGGGCGGTGTCAAGGTCCGGGGCTTCATTGATCGACTCATGGAAGAGCCTGACGGCTCTGTACGGGTCCGGGACCTGAAGACCGGGACCACGAAGTCAGCCTTCCAGTTGGAGACGTACAAGGTCGCCACGGAGGCTTTCTATGGCGTCGACGTGCACGCGGGCGACTGGTACCAGGGGAAGAAGCATGGCCTCTCCAAGACAGTCGACCTGTCGAAGGTCGATGCCGACGCCATCGGGGAGCGGTACGCGGCGATGGATGCCGAGGTCAAGGCCGGAAACTTTCCCCCCAAGCCCGGGTTCATGTGCCGCTTCTGCGACGTCGCACAGCACTGCGATTACCGCTGACCCGATTGCTTTTTTTTGACCAATTAATTGGCATCTAGGATCTTGATAACTTCATGAAAGGTAATCATGTACTCGCTAGCGCAAGCTCAGAGACTGCGAGGCAACACCGGGGAGCCTCTCCCTAGTCCATTCGTTGCGCTCTCGAAGCTGGGCGTTGAGTTCCGCAGAGGTGAGTTGTCCCTGGTGTGCTCCGGCCCTGGGACCGGCAAGTCGTTGTTCTCCTCGAACCTGGCGATGCACGCCAATGTGCCGAGCCTCTACGCCTCGGCGGACTCGAACGCTGCGACCCAGCTCACCCGGGCCGCAGCGATTTTGTCGGGCGACGACGTAGGCGACGTCTCTGCCCGGCTGCGGGCTGACGACTTCGGCAAGTACGGCGAGGTCCTGTCCAAGCGGTTCTGGATCAGGTTCAACTTCTCAGCGCGTCCGACGCCAGCCGAACTGGAACTTGACCTTGCCTGCTATGAGGAGATCTTCGGCGTACCGCCGAGTCTGATCGTCGTAGACAACGTCACCGACGTCGACGCGGGTGACGCCTCTACGGCGGATTCGTACTCCTTGGGCCTCGACGGCATCTGTAGCTATCTCAACGAAATGGCTCGGGAAACACAGGCTCACGTTCTGGCACTGCACCACGTCACCGGTGAATACAGTTCGGGAACGTCCCCTATACCCTTGTCGGGCGTCAAGGGGAAGATCGGGCGTGTGCCGAGTCTCATTCTTACGATTCACGCCGAGGTCGACGGCATGGACGGCCGCAGGCTGCATGTCTCCCCGGTAAAGAACCGGGAAGGGTTTGCTGACCCTTCTGGCAATACCTTCGCGTCGTTTGAGTTGAATGTCACAAATCTACGCCTGGAGGCTGTGAAGGAGGAAATCTTTTGACTTCAAAGTTGGAGTATGGGATACTGAAGACATGCAGGAAGGGGTACAGACAATGCGTCGAGTGTTACCAGTGCAGGTCGGAGAAGTTTTTCTCTGGACCTAAGGGGAGAATCTGTTCTTCCTGTCGCAAGAAGAAGCGCAGAAAAACTTCCCATGCGAACCGAGTCCAATCCACATACGGCCTCGCGCCAGGCGATTACGACACGCTATTTGACCTCCAGGGCGGCACCTGCGCCATCTGCAAACAGCATCGATCGAGTCGTCTGGACATAGACCATGACCATAAGTCAGGTCTCGTGCGTGGCCTGTGCTGTGCGCGCTGCAATCGACAGCTCCTCGCCCGCGGCCTGAGAGACGACCCAGCGATAGCCCGTAGCGCTGCCGAATACCTGGAAGACCCTCCAGCCCCCCGGCTCATCGGGGAGCGGTTCCATTACGAGGACGGCAAGACGTAATGATTACGTTCGAGGATGGCAAGATAATCGTCGCCATTTCAAAGCGGACGAACTTTGCCAGGCTTCTGCGTGAGCTAGAAATTGAGTACCGATTCAGCGGTGGAGGCCAGGTTCCCGTAACGGTCTGTTCCGAGTTCTACTCGGGACCCCAAGAGGTTGTCATCTGGCTCGGAGACGTCGTAGCCAGTGTTCGAGGTTGTATCAAGGACAAGCGTGACATGCGACTTGAGCGCGCCATCAAAGTTGGAGTATGAGATGTCGATACGTGTCGTAGCTCTTCCCATTGATCGTCGCGTTTGGTTGGCCGAGCATGACGTCCGTCTCCAGGTGAGCCGGCGCTACGACTTCCCGGTGACGACTCGGAAAGTCAATGAAACCCCCGATCACTGACCTCTTCAGCAAGTACTACCCAGAAGTTCGAGTCCGGGGCACAGGTCGGTGGGAAAAGATTCTGTGCCCCGAGCACTCCGAGAGCAACCCCAGCGCTTCCATCAATACGGAGAAGCAGTGTTGGGGTTGTTTTAGTTGCGGCATCTCCGAGGACTCTTACGACCTCATCATGAGGAAAGAAGGAATCACATACCGTGAAGCCGCAGAACGCTGCGCTACTGAAAGCAGCGAAGAGCTACGCCAATCAGTTCAAGGGCAGCCCGGCCGAGGCGTATATCAACGCCCGCGGTTTGGGGGAGATGGCCAGCCGGGCAGGGCTGGGCTACGTCGGTACGGCGATCACCGGCCATGAGAAGTACACCGGCCGCCTCGCGATTCCGTACCTGCGGCCGGCCGCTGAGCGGCCGGTGATTACCATCCGATTCCGGAAGATCCACGACGACCAGCCAGGCCCTAAGTACCTCGGCATCCCGGGTCATGTGCCGCACCTCTACAACACTCAACCGCTGGTCATCCCCGGTAGCTACGTCGCCATCTGCGAAGGCGAACTAGACGCGCTAGCGGCAGAGATGGCAGGAATCCCCGCTGTGGGCGTTCCTGGCGTCTCGTCGTGGAGGCCGCACTTTGAGCGAGCTTTCCTCGGCTTCGAAAAGGTCTACGCCCTGGCCGATGGAGACGAACCGGGAAGGAGGTTCACAGAGAGGACGGTCGAGTCTATGGCGAACGCGGTAATGATCGACCTGCCCGACGGGGAGGACACCAATTCGTTTGTGCAGGCAGAGGGGCCTCAGGCGCTCAGGAAGAAGTGTGGACTGTGACTTACGCAGTGGAAGACCGGGTCTATATCAATGACATGAATGGGCTAGTTGACGCTCTCGGGACAGTCGTAGCCATCTTTCCCGAACATGTTGGGCCATACCGCTTTGATGTGATGCTGGACGGCCGCTCGGCTGCGACATGTTATTCGCTAAATGAGATGTCACGGATGGACCCTGGACAGTACATGATCGCGGATACCGAGGGGTCAAACCTCTTCCTGCCTAGAGAGCGCGCCTCCGAGATCGTGTCCTCTGTGTTCGCCAATGAGCTTGTTTCTATGCCTTCAAAGTTGGAACATGGGATAGATCGTCCGAGTCACTACACCAGCCATCCAAGCGGCGTTGAGTGCATCGACATTGTGAAGTGGATGGGATTCCCTCTCGGCTCTGCCATTAAATACATCTGGCGGGCCGACCTGAAGCACGACGACGGCGGTATCCAAGATCTGAAGAAAGCTATTAAAAACATCGAATTCGAGATCGAGAAGCGGATGAATGCCCAGTGAAGACTTTCATATTCATCTCTGACCTTCAGATGCCGTACCACGATAGGAAATCGTGGAACGCGGTTCTGAACTTCATCGGCGACCGCGCTGAGGACATCGCCGAAGTGGTGAACATCGGCGACGTCACCGACTACCCGCAGCCGAGCCGCTGGACGGCTGGCACTAAAGCTGAGTTCGAAGGTGGGGCGCTCAAGGATGCGGCGTACACCCGCCGCTACTACTGCGAGTCGCTCCGGAATGTCTATGACGGACCGTCGTCGCTTCTCGGGTCGAACCACGGGTCGCGGCCGGCTCAGTACTTCGCGAAGAACAGCCCGGCCTTGCTGGATGAGGACCATCCGAACCCCTACACGGAAGACCGACTCCTCCACCTCGATGACTACGGCATCGACTTCCATCAGGACTTTTACGACTTCGCCCCGGGATGGGTGGCGACTCATGGACACCTCGGCTTCTCCCTGAGCCGATATGCCGGCGGCACCGCGATATCCGCCGCCCGGAAGATCGGAAAGTCCGTGGTATGTGGACACACCCACCGCGCCGGCCTCATCTCAGAGAGCCGCGGTTACGCAGGTAAGACCTCGACCCTGACCGGGCTGGAAATCGGAAACCTCATGGACATGCGTCAGGCCGGATATCTCAAGCACGGGGCCGCCAACTGGCAGCAGGCGTTCGGAATCGTCCGAGTCGATGGACAGAGGGTTTTCCCTGAACTAGTAATGATCAAGAAGAATTCACTTGTGGTGGACGGAGAGACGTACAGTGCCTGAGTCTGGCGGGCTTGATTGGGAGCACCTAACAACACTTGCTGAACGTATTGCTTATCAGATCTCTGACAAGTGGCCTGTCGTAGAGATGGAGGACGTAAGGCAGGAGATCCTCAAGGAGGCTTTGGGGCGGAAGAAGTATGTGGTCCAGGCCAAGGGTGACGACGATCTCATTGCAAGGATCTTCCATACCTTCGGCCAGCAGTACGCAGTCAAGGAGCGCAATTACCGCGACCTCGTTGACGACGAGTTCTACTACACGCCGAGCGATGCCCGGCAGGCCCTTCAGAGCCTGGTCTACACCGATGACGAGTTCGCCGAGACCCTCGGCAACAAGGATGACCTCTCCAAATGCAGGGTCACCGACAACATCCTCACGGCACGGTTTGACGTCAAATCCGCCCTTGGCCGCCTTGAGCCTCAAGACCAGGAGCGCCTACTCCGCTACTACGTCGTCGGCCTTCCGGTGACCTCGACCGAGGAGCGGGCGGCACAACGCGCGGTGGACAAGCTCGCCCTTCGAATGAACCGTGACATCCGATCCGCGAAGCGGGTCCACGCGTGATTGAGACCCAGCGCCGGTACGTGCGGGAGGTGACTGCGGACGTGATCGTCACATTCGTTGTGACCTCAGACGACTCACTTACAAACCCTATACACGTATCTATGGAAACCATCGCAGAGACCGTCGAGTTCAACATCCCCCGCCGGGACCTGGCTGCCCTAGCCAAGATCCTCGGCGACGCCTAGGAGACGAATGTTCAAGTCCGACACCGCCAAGAACGTTTTTGACCGCACCTACTCCCGTACCAAACCTGACGGCTCCCGGGAGGACTGGAGCGAGGCGGTTGCGCGCGTGGTCGACGGCAATCTCGCCCTGGTCGACGGAAAGCACATCAAGGCCGGCGAGCGTGACGAGCTGATCGACTTCATTACCGAGTTCAAGATCCTCCCGGCAGGTCGGCACCTGTGGATGTCAGGAGTGCGGACAGGGAACCTCTTCAACTGCTGGCAGCACTCCGGCGGTGAGACGCCCTCCGAGCACGCGGCCTTCACCCTGCTCCGCCTCGCTGAGGGTGGCGGCGTCGGCGCGAACTACAGCGACCGGTACTACAGGCACTATCCCGCGGTTGCGGTCAACACCGAGGTGCACATCGTGTGCAGCCCCGGACACCCGAACCACCAGGCGCTGACGGACCAGGGTCTTCTCTCCACGGAGTTCTCCCATGAGTGGGCCGGAGCCTTCCTCGTTGGAGACAGCAGGGAGGGCTGGTCCGAGGCGTTGATCGACCTCATCGACAACGCACACAGTCCGCACACCGAGCACGTCAACCGCGTCTACGACGTCTCCAACATCCGTGCGGAAGGTGCGGCGCTCAAGACGTCAGGCGGCGTCGCGTCCGGCCCCCTGCCATTCGCCCAGCTTCTCAAATCCGTCAGCCAGGTGCTTGTTGATGCGATGGGATTCCCGCTCAACGGCATGCAAATGATGCAGATCGACCACGAGATTGCAACATGCATTGTGGCCGGCGGGAACCGGCGCTCTGCACGTATGGCGCTAAAACACTGGGACGACTTCGACGTTGACTCCTTCATCGCCTGCAAGGCAGGGTCCTTCTCCCACTGGACGACCAACATTTCGGTAGAACTCGACGATGCGTTCTACGCGGCATATGACGACCCTGCGGACCCCAAGTACAGCCATGCCCACCTCGTCTTGGAAGAGGTAGCGAAGGGAATGCTCGCCAACGGCGAACCTGGCCTTTGGCACTACGATAATTCGATGGCGGGGGAGCCCGGCGAAGTTCGGGGCACCAACCCGTGCGGGGAAATCACCCTTGAGAACTTCGAGCCCTGCAACCTAGGGCATGTGAATCTCACGGCGTTCGTGAATCCCTTCGGGCATGTCGACTACAAGGCACTGCACCGCGCACACGAGCTGGTGACGCGGTACCTCATCCGGGCAACCTTTGGATGGGTCGGCGATCCCCGGAGTCGGGAAACCCTAAACCGCAACCGTCGTATCGGCGTAGGCCACACCGGTTTTCACGGGTTCGTGGCTAAGCGGGGGACTCGGTATTCGGATGCCGCGATGGACCCGGAGGTTCATACGACGCTCCGTCAGTTGGCCTCCGTCGTGGACGAAGCTGCGGCGAGCTACAGTCACGACCTGCGAATCCCGATCCCCGTGAAAAAGCGCACGATCGCTCCGACCGGGACGATTTCCAAGTTGGCCGGCGTCAGTGAGGGAATCCATCCGATCTTCGCCAGGTACTTCACTCGGCGCATCAGGTTCTCGACCCTGAACCCCGTTGAGCGTGAGCTTGTCGAGAAGTACCGCGCCGACGGCTTTACCGTCGAGCCGTGTGTCTACTCGGCGAACACCCTGGTTGTGGAGATCCCCACGAAGGACAGTCTGCTCGCCGAGGTCACGGAGATCTACGGCGAGGAGACCGCGGCAGGGATCGTGGAGTCCGCACACGAGATCTCCTTCGAAGACATGCTCTCCCTCCAGGAGATGTACCAGACCCTGTGGGCCGACAATGCCGTGAGCTTCACCGTGAACCTCGACCCAACAGGCATTGAGGTGGAAGACCTCACTGCCGTGCTGGCAAGGAGCATGCGGACTCTGAAGGGCACCACCGTGTTCCCGGACATCAGCCGACCCCAGAGCCCCTACGAGGTCCTGTCGAAGGCCGACTATGAGGCTTCTCAGGTGCAGTCCGTAGAAGACGGTGTAGATGAGAACTGCGTTACCGGTGCATGCCCGGTTCGTTAATTTCAAAGTTGGCACATAGGGTCAAGATTGGTAGGATGAAGACATGATCAAGAACCCTTTTGATGGCCCTTCCCCCTGGGAAGCTTCCGCTGAATCCACTCCCGACCTCCCGGAGACTCCTGTGACTTCTGAGAACACCAGCGCTGATTTCGACGCCTTCGTTGCGACCTTCAAGCGAGGCGCCGGTTATGACGCCCCGTGGCTGGTGGTCCGAGGTTCCTCCGCTGAGGTCCTGGCCGACCGGATCAAGGGGGCGAAGGAGGATGACCTGTATGACCTGATCAGCAAGGCCGCCGACTATTTCATGACTCTGGCTCCGGAGAAGCCCACTGCGGCGAAGAAGTCGTTCTCCGGTGGGAAGGTCCAGTCCGAAGGCGCCGGAGAGAAGGAGTGCACACACGGCACCCGGAACTTTAAGGATGGCGGCACCTGGAAGGCGTACTTCTGCGGCGCCGGCCGTGACGTCGACAAGTCCGACCAGTGCCCGCCTCTGTGGCTCCAGAAGGACGGCTCTTACAAGGCCAAGTAGGTAGCACCCTAAATACTGATTGTTGAGGGGGCTGGAGTTTGTCCAGCCCCCTTTTTCATGCCCTGATTCGAGGAACTCATGCCGATTTACAAGGTCACCCGCACCGATGAGCCGAATTATGACGAGTTCGAAGCGGTCGTAGTCCGCGCCGCGAATTCCGTCGACGCGAAGAATTACGTGACAGACCGGGGATATTACTACTTCCCGACGACAACGGTTACCGGCCCACTGGCTGACGTCATCATCGGTGATGCCTATTACGGATTCTTCCCTGATGGTTCCAACTCGGAAGCGAACCTCGTCCCTGAGACCGGCGAGCCGGAAATGATCCTCGCCCGCTACATCGGCGGATGAGCTGCGACTACGCACCTGGGCGACTGATGGACTCCGAAGAGTGCGCAATGCGTGCCGACTACCCCGTTGATTGTGCAGTCGAAGAGATGGTGTCGGTCGATATGGACGACATCGAAGATCTTGTGTGCCTGAGCTGCGCTTTTAACTACGAGCGAATAGAGAACTCCTGTGTCGACTGATTTTCAGCGCTGTGCTGCAAGCAGTCCAGGGTGACAATGTGAGCGACCCGCGGAAATACGATTTCATTGCAGGATGCATCGAAACTACTACAACCAGGGTCAAGAGTTGAGGCCAATTAGGTTCCGCTCTAAGCCGGGTACAGTGCGGACATGCTCTGCAAATGAAACAGAGGGAAAGTGTCCCCGCGTCAGATATCTCGGTGATTATTGCCAAACGCACTATCAGCAGTTTGCTAAAGGTCAGGAACTGCGCGATATTCGCAAGTATAGGGCTCGAACTCAATGCATTGCGACAGGTTCGGACTGGTCCTGCGAAAGACTTGCCAGTGCGCACCATTTGTGCGCAACCCATGGTCAGCAGAAAAAATCTGGGGCACCTCTTCGCAAGATTCGACAAGTCCCTAATGGGTCGCTATTTGAGCGCGTAAATTACTATCGCGACGATGCGAATGTTAACTCCGCAGGTTGCTGGGTGCCGATCAAAAAACCATGCCAAAAGGGTTATGTGAAGATTGAATTTCAAGGTCGCCGGAAAGGACTTCACGTTTTCTCGTACGAAGCGCATTTCGGCCCGGTCGGCAATGAAACCGTTCACCATAAATGCGCTAATCCATCATGCTTCAATCCTGACCACTTGGAACTTGCGACCCAGCGGCAAAATGTTGGGGAAATGATGGCTCGTCGAGCTTTCGAAGAGACAATCAAGTCCCAGAGAAAGACGATACTGAAATTTTCTGCTCGGATCACGCAGCTCGAAAAGGCTCTCGCAAATGTCTGAAATTCAGTTCCGTTCTACGTCCACGGTTGAGCTTGTCGCCTCCATGGGCGGTGATCACAGTATCGTCCGAGCTGCCCGGGTCAGTTCTGGGAGCACGGGTGACGGTGAGGCCCGGGACGCCGGCCTCGTCAACATGCTGATGCGGGACCGCCATGGCAGCCCCTTTGAGTCGGCAGTGCTTCAGTTCCGGATCGAGACCCCGCTCTTCGTGGCTCGTGAGGTCATGCGTCACCGTATGGCCTCATACAACGAGGTGAGCGGGCGCTACAAGGTCCTGGAACCGGTCTTCTACACGCCCAATGAGGATCGCCCACTGAAGCAGGTCGGAAAGCCCGGTGCGTACTCCTTCGAACTTGGGTCGCTCGACTCCTTCAAAACCTCCCTGAGCTGCCATGACCTCAGTGCCCGAGCTGCCTGGTTCTACTACGAAGAGATGCTGAATCGGGGAATTGCCCGGGAGGTCGCCAGGAACGCACTGCCGCTGAGCATCTACACCTCGTTCTACATGACGATCAACCTCCGGTCTCTAATGAACTTCCTCAGCCTCCGGAACGTCACAGAAGACACTACGGTCCCAACCTTCCCCCTGTTCGAGATTCAGGGGGTGGCTCGGAAGATGGAGGAACACTTCGCCGAGGTTGCCCCGGTTACGTACGCGGCCTTCATCAAGAACGGCCGGGTGGCGCCGTGATTGATCTGTTCCGTCCAACCCCTGAGAATAAGGTATTTGACTTCACCAACGTGAGAGTTAAGTCCGTCACGATTCAGGTGCTCGACGCCAATGCAGTTAACACGACGGGGGAGAAGATGGGCACGAGCGACCGAGAATACGAAGAACTCGCCGATGAGTACATCAAACAGAAGAAGCGGATCTCAGAGCTTGAGGCCAAGTTTCGGAGCTTGGAGTACGAGCATGGGCTGAGCAAGGCGAGCGAGCGAGCGAAGGCGGGCGTCATTGCCTCTTTGTCGCAGTCCCTGAGCACCGCAACGGGCGAGGCTGCACGACTCAATAGCGAGGCCGCTGCCGTTCGCCAGGAACTCCGCGAGGTCGAAGCCATCTACGGCGGCACACCTCCGTCAGTGAAGATCCCAGTAGTTGACGAATACCTCAGAGCCCGCATCAAGCGGCGCACGGAGAACCTTGAGTACCGGATCGACAAGGCAATTGCGGAAGACCGCATCAAAGAGGCCGGACGACTTGACGCCGGACTTCAGGAGCTTTTGGCGGCACTCCGTTGATGTGTTCCACCTGCCTTGACGGCTACGACGAGAAGTTCGCACGGGATTGCCTCGACTGCGGTAAGCGATACCTCAGCGAGTTCCCAACCGAGATGGACGATTTCGGATCGCACCTGTACCACCCCTCGAAGTCGGTCGATCTCCTGCGGAAGGAGGAGTTCGACAAGTGCCTCTCTGATCATGTCGGCACTTGAGTTGCGAAACCACTTGATATCTGAATAGGAGGCGCTGGAGTGATACGCACTCACACGAAGATCGGGATGGATAAGATCAAGATCAACACTGTGGAGACTCCGGAGGACTTCCCCGAGTTCGTGGCGTGGATCAGGTCGGGCACCTCGTTCGGTCTCGACACGGAGACGACCGGACTCGACTGGTGGGCAGACTCGGACTTCAGGCTTCGGCTCGTGCAGTTCGGCGACGCCAGCGCCTCCTACGTCGTCCCCGTGGGACTCGGTAGTTCCATGCTTGAGGCCGCGGTGGGCGCTATCGAGGACGTGATGCGTCGGGGAGGGAAGTTCGCCCTCCAGAACGGAACCTACGACTTCTTGGTCCTCGACCGCTGGACGCGGCTGCGGATGGAAGACCTCTGGCGGCACTGCATAGACACGAAGATCCTCGCCCACCTGGTCGACAGCCGGGGAGAGATGGAAGGCGGGACGGGACACAGCCTTGAGTCCCTGACGAAGTATTACCTCGACGCCGGTACCGCACTCGGCATCAAAAAGTCGATGGGGGAGCTTGCCAAGGAACTGGGAGTCAAAAAGGCCGAGGTCTGGAAGGCGGTCCCTACCTTCAATCCTACTTACCTCGACTACAGCGGCCTGGACCCAATCCTTGCCTTCAGGTTGGCTGCGAAGCTCAAGCGGCTCGTGCCAACCTCGGCCCGGAAGCTCATCCAGTTCGAGCACGACGTAGCCGAGGTCTGTAGCTACATGTCGCGGAAGGGCGTGAAGCTGAACGTGGCGTACACGGAGGCGCTGAGCAAGCGCCTCGCCGAGGATGAGGCGTACTGGACTGTTGTAGCTCAGGGCCTGGGCGTGGAGAACCCGTGGTCGACTGAGCAGTGTGCCGATGCCTTCGAGGCGCGAGGCGTCAAGATCCCTGGGAAGACACCGACAGGGAACCGGAAGGTCGACAAGATTTTCCTGGAAGGCCGGCGGAAGCTCGGTGACGAGCTGGCCGAAGCCATCCATCAGGCCAAGTCAGCCCGGAAGAAGCGCAACACTTGGGTCAACGGCTTCCTGGAGCAGATGGACGCGGACGGGTACGTCCACCCCAACATCAACAGCTTGCAGGCCCGGACGGCGCGGATGAGCATCACGGGTATCCCTGCCCAGACTCTCCCCGCAGGGGACTACGAGATCCGAGCCTGCTTCGAGGCGGACCCTGACGAGATCGTGATCTCGACCGACTACGTGAACATGGAGCTCCGCTTTCTTGCGGCGCACTCGGGCGACAAGCGAATGCTGGAGGCATTCCGCAACAACGAGGACCTTCATCAGATCACCGCGGATGCGGCTGGTGTCTCTCGGAAGATCGGCAAAATGGCGAACTTCCTCACCGTGTTCGGTGGGGGAGCAGGTGCGCTCACCGAGCAGGCCGGCATCTCTAAGGAGCTGGCAGAAAAGACGCTCAAGGCGTTCATGCAGACCTTCCCCGGGGTCAAGAAGTTCATGGACGAGAAGACCTCGGAGGCCCGCCGGCAGGGCTACATCACGACGCCTTCGGGACGTCGGCTGTACGTCGATAGGTCCCGGGCCTACTCCGGAGCTAACTATTTCGTTCAGTCCGGCTCTCGGGACATCACCTGCCGGGCACTGGTCCGGATGCACAAGGCCGGCCTCACGCCGTACATGCGCCTCCCCATCCACGATGAGGTGCTGTTCTCCGTACCCATCGAACACGCCGAGCAGGCAATGAAGCTGACTGACTATCACATGACCGAGACGGTCAAGGGCCTGGAGATTCCCACCGACCCCGACCGCGGAGGCTCGTCGTGGGGCTCGCTCTACATGAAGGACCTGGAGACCATGACGTCTCTGGACACGTACTACCACGAATTCTCTGATCAAGCAGCCATTGACCTTGCCCGGAGAGGTGTTTAATGAATGAGAACCCGCTGGATGGCTTCATCAGTGAAATGAATGATCGGCAGCTTCGAGAGGCAGTCAATCAATTCGAGGTTGCTGCAAGGCTTGCGGCGCTGATATCGGCAAGGATTTACCGAGATGCCCGAGCTGAAGGACTTCCCCGTCGATCTGCCCGAGCAATGGCAGAATCCTCATTTGAAATAATTCTCGGTGGTGGTAAGTGACCTCTGAGAGAGTGCGGCAAATTCCGTGGACCGACTACTTCATGGGGATTGCCCAGGCGGTAGCCAAGCGTGGGGACTGCACGCGAAGCCAGGTGGGGGCGGTGCTCGTTGGCGCCGACCGCAGGATCATCAGCACCGGGTACAACGGGGGGCCGAGCGGCGGCCCGTCCTGTCTGGCTGGCGAATGCCCTAGGGGGCGTCTGGACTACCTAGTCAAGGCTCCTGGAGGTGATTATGGCGACTGCATCTCGCTCCATGCTGAATGCAATGCGGTCGTCTACGCCGGGCGAGAGAAGGCGATGGGCGGAACCCTGTTCATCACGAGGGAGCCGTGTGACGGATGTCGCAAGATCATTCGAGCCGCTGGAGTTGTTGAAGTTATATATATTCCCCAATGCAATGAAGATCTCTTCGTTGTGGATCACCCCTGAGGTAGAGTTGACATCCAGAAGCTTGGATGAGCATCTGATGGGGATTTAAAACGGAGATTTAAAGATGATCACTGTCATGGTGCAGGGTGTCACCTATCAGGGCAGCGTAAGTGGGGATGGGGAAGAGCTGGAGCTTAATGAAGTCGTCGCAAGGCATGAATCAGCAGTGAAGGACCTTCAGGCAGTACTGAAGCGGCTTGGTTTTGAGGACTCAGGACTCACGCAGGTAACGCCCGGGAACATGAAGGTCTCCGCCCTTCAACCATCCGACGTGGGCGCGACTGGCAGTGAGATCCGCCTGTGGGCGGCAAGGGCCGGGATGAAGGTCAACCGGACCGGACGCATCCCAGCGGAGGTAATCGAGGCGTACGCCGCAGCTAGCACGCGTTGAACAGCACTTCTCGGTTTCGCCTGCGTGGCGTTGGCCGCTCGGTGGAGTGTCGGAGACATAGGTTCCGACCGCCCATCTAACGGCCGGAGCCCGTGAAGCCCCCTACCCATCTGGGTAGGGGGCTTCTGTGCGTTTAGGGGCTACGCGGCGAACATGGCCGGCTGATGGACAGAGAGCGGGAGCTTCCGGGGCCTGCCCGGTCCCCGCTTGACCAACGCAGCGGCAGGAGCCGCTTCTTCTAGCTCCTGAGGAGCTTCGAGGACCTCTTCCAGGACAGGAGCAGGCGAGATTTCAACCTCGGCCTCCCAAACCACCGCTTCCCGAGACTCCTCGGTGACTGCGGCTGCGACAACTTCGTCAGCACGCTGGCCGATGAGCCCGATGTGCATCATGTGGGCAACCACTACGGGCGGGATCATTGAGACCAGGGCGACCAAAATCGCCGAGGTGCTCATGTAGTCGGCCTTGATCAGGTGAGCTATCACCTGAGCCGTAGAGGCCAGGATAAGCGCCGCAGCAGCACCGAAGATCGCCGATCCCCTCCGCTTGTGGCCCTCCGGGAGGCTGGACACGATCGAGGCCGCTACAGCGGCGTACAGGGATACGACCAGCGGCATCAACCAGGCGACTTCGGGTTCCCATCCGGCGACTAGGGCGAGGTTGTACTCACCGGGGGCAGCCATTGCGAGACCGGCGGCCAGGACCAGGGGGCGACCGTGACGAGAGGCGAAGCGGGCATACCAGGGCAGCATGTTGAAACTCCGGTTCTAGATGCGGGTTTTGGTCTGGCGAAGTCAGGCGGTGCGGACGGAACGGTCACGTCGAGACCGAATCTGGTCAATCAGGGCAGCAGCGCCACGGCTCAGCGAAGAGCCCTCAATGACGGGCTCGTCCTCGGGAGTGCGCTCGATGCCGGCGCATGAGCCGCAGATGCCGGCGTGCTGCCCGAAGGGGAGGAACCGCCCGCACTCACCGCAAGTCGGGCGCGGCCGGGGAGTAAAACTCGGCGTGCGGACTGCCGTGGAGAACTTGAATTCAGGCATCTTCCGCTCAAGGCGGGTGGCTATGAGCTTTACCGGCACGGCAACCGCTTCAGGAAGGCCCGCGGTCATTGCCTCGCGGAACTCGGCCCACTTGGCGCCCCGGTCGATCCACTGGACGGCAAGCGGCATCAGGGACTCGACCTCTGCGGCGTTCAGCTTGAGCCGGGGGTCTTCACGGACCAGACCTTCGAGGGCAAAGCGTGCGCGGTCCCGAAGGTCCTCGTCTGCGGTCATCTCGACCACGGGCTCACGGGTGTTCCCGACCCCCTTCGGCTCGACCTCGGCGGGCTCCTGGTGAGCTTCCGTCAGGGAGGGGGAGGGGGAGGGGTTTTCTTTGTTTTTCTTTTTGTTGTTGGTGTTGGTTACTTCAGGGGTTTTACGGCTGGGCGGCCGACGGTCCGGGTTGCTGACGACCGGTGCAGGCCCGTCCGTCATGGGGATGTCTGAGACGTAGACGTCGGTGTGCCACTGGCCGTTGACCTGGCGCTTAACCGTCCTGACGTAGCCGAGCGTCTTGAGTTGCTTCCATGCCTTGGTGACTCGGATCTTGCCTTCCTCGACGTCGTCAGTGATGTCGGCGAGTGTCACTGCGGCCTCAGGGGCCAGGGACAGGCAGTGGATCAGGAGGCCGCGGGCCGTCAGGGAGAGGCCAGTATGCCGAGCCACACTGTTCGGAACGATGGTGAAGTGGGAGGCGTGCGGAGTACGCTGAATACGCATCATGGAGGCTGAATCTCCGTTGGTGTCTAACCCC
Organism: Kitasatospora sp. UYEF31; assembly: GCF_057291755.1. NCBI lineage: Bacteria > Bacillati > Actinomycetota > Actinomycetes > Kitasatosporales > Streptomycetaceae > Kitasatospora > Kitasatospora sp. UYEF31. Next base: position 39,368 of record NZ_JBXAWK010000019.1, on the reverse strand, counting down.
CGACCTGTTGACGCAGGTGCGGGGGTTCCTTGGTTGGTACATAGGAAGACTAGCCGAACACCGACTACCCATGTTCCAACCTATCGGCGATTTTGTGTGACCTGCGTCACGCCTTTACTCTGCGATCAGGTCCTTTCGGAGCTGATGGAGGTCGACTGCGGCTGCGCGCTGCGCGGGGAGGTCGCCTTCTTCGATGAACCCCCCGAGTTCAGCTCCAAGCCTGCGTATCTCCGCACGCAAGAGGGCGGCTAGCTCTTCTGCACGCTCAGCCCGAAGCCTCTTGATCTCTTGATCGAGCCGCTCGGACTCCGCCTGGACCTCTTCGAGCGTCATTGGTCCAATGGAGTTGATCAGCGCCTCATAGATGGCCAGCGCTGCTTGTCTGTCTGCAAGCTGCCTCAGCAGCCGCCTGCGATATGCCTCGACCATGCCTGTACCTCACCTTTTGTCGATGCGGACACCTCGAATGCCCGTGGTGCTATATCGGGAAGAAGCGCTTCGAGGACGGGCTGGCGCAGTTCGCGCACCGGGATCAGGTCGAGGTCGTGTACCGGTCGTTCCAGTTGGACCCGCAGTCACCCAGGGGGGAGACCGCGCCGGTCATCGAGCGGCTCGCCGAGAAGTACGGCATGAGCCTGGCCGAGGCCAAGAAGGCCTCCGAGCAGGTCGCGGACACCGCCCACGGTGAAGGTCTGGCGTACACCGGCGGACAGCTCTTCGGGAACACCGCCGACGCGCACCGGCTGGTGCACTTCGCCGGGGCCCAGGGCAAGCAGGGCCAGACGCTCGACCTGCTCTACAAGCGCTACTTCGCCGACGGCAAGTCGGTGTTCGACCCGAAGTCGCTCTTCGAGGTCGCGGCGGAGACCGGTCTGGACCGGGACGCGGTGGTGAAGCTGCTCTCGGGTGACGACTTCGCCCAGGCGGTCATCGACGACCAGCTCGAAGCCCAGCAGCTCGGGGCGACGGGTGTGCCGTTCTTTGTGATCGACCGGAAGTACGGCATCTCCGGCGGCCAGCCGGCCGAGGTGTTCCAGAACGCGCTGCGGCAGGCGTGGGAGAACCACACTCCGGAGATCGTCCAGTTGGACGGGGCCGCCGGGGCCGAGGTCTGCGGCGACGACGGCTGTGCGGTTCCGACGCAGGGGTGACACCGGAGGGGTCGCAAGCGTGCGGGATATGAAGTGCGCAGACCGCCCATTTGGCTGAATCCGCCCCGGTAGCGTAGAGTCAGTTCCACGACGCGGGGTGGAGCAGTTCGGTAGCTCGCTGGGCTCATAATCCAGAGGTCGCAGGTTCAAATCCTGTCCCCGCTACCAAGTACAGATAGGCCCGGCACCTGAAAAGGTGCCGGGCCTATCTGCATGTCCAATGCACGCCTAAAGCATGTTCGAGTCGTACATAAATCACGACGGCGGCAAAAGTCCGCGATCCTGAGCTTATGGCCGCCCGGGTCCTGCGCGAGGGGCTCTACACGCTTCAGGCCCCGGCGTACCACGGGGCGGCGAAGCCGTAGCTCCCCCAGGAGCCAGTCTTCCAGGTATCATTTGGCAATAATTTTACTATTCCATGACTCCTTCGGTACTCTTGACGGAGCAGCGGGGAGCACCCCGGCTGCGGCGTTCCCGTCAGTACGGACCGGCACCGGTTCCGGGGCGTCGGTCCGCAGTGCCTGCCAGGCGCTCGGGTGGAAGAGTCCCCTGACAGCGGCGACGCTGATCAGTAGCCGTACGACGCCGGAGGCGCAGTGGACGTTTCAATGACTCTGTGGGTAGCGACCGTCCTAGGTCTGTGCGCCCTCATCGCCGCCGACTTCTTCATCGGGCGCAAGCCCCATGACGTGTCGGTCAAGGAAGCCGGGATCTGGACCGTGGTCTGGATCGCCCTGGCCGTGCTCTTCGGCCTCGGTCTGCTCGTGTTCGGCACCAGCCAGGCGTCCGGAGAGTTCTTCGCCGGTTTCATCACTGAGAAGTCGCTCTCCGTCGACAACCTCTTCGTCTTCATCCTGATCATGGCGAAGTTCTCGGTGCCGTCCCACCTCCAGCAGCGCGTGCTGCTGTTCGGCGTGCTGATCGCCCTCGTGCTCCGGGCGATCTTCATCGCGGCCGGCGCCGCGATCATCGCCAGCTTCTCCTGGGTCTTCTACATCTTCGGCGCGTTCCTGATCTACACCGCCTGGAAGCTCATCCAGGAGGCGCGTTCCCACGAGGAGGAAGAGGAGTTCGAGGAGAACCGCCTCCTCAAGTCCGTCGAGAAGAAGTTCGGCGTCGCCGACAAGTACCACGGCACCAAGCTCTTCATCGTGGAGAACGGCAAGAAGATCATGACGCCGCTCCTGGTCGTCATGCTCGCCATCGGCACCACCGATGTGCTGTTCGCGATGGACTCGATCCCCGCGATCTTCGGCCTCACCCAGGACCCGTACATCGTCTTCACCGCCAACGCCTTCGCCCTGATGGGCCTGCGTCAGCTGTACTTCCTGATCGGCGGCCTCCTGAGGAAGCTGGTCCACCTCAGCTACGGCCTGTCGGTGATCCTCGGCTTCATCGGGGTGAAACTCGTCCTGCACGCCCTGCACGAGAACGGGGTGAACGTCCCCGAGATCTCCATCCCCGTCTCGCTCGCGGTCATCTGCGGCGTGCTCGTCATCACCACCGTCACCAGCCTCATCGCCGCCAAGAAGCAGGCGGAGGCCGAGTCGGCCGGGGAGAAGGACAACGTGGGCGCCTGACGGCCCAACAGGGGGCGTGATTGTGCGAACCCTTCAGTCGATTTCCCCCGTGCGCTCCGATGCCGTAGCGTTAGTTCCACGACGCGGGGTGGAGCAGTTCGGTAGCTCGCTGGGCTCATAATCCAGAGGTCGCAGGTTCAAATCCTGTCCCCGCTACCAAGTACAGATAAGGTCCGGTACCTGAAAAGGTGCCGGGCCTTTCTGCATTCAGAATGCAACATTCGAAACACCGTGGTCAAAATCCGCATTCAAAAATCGCGGCGGTGAGCGCGACACGGGATTCCGCCGACCGGGTGAGACTGACGCCGGGCACCGCGCGCCACCCATAGCCGGGTGGGGCCACGGCCTAGGATCACATCCACCTTGACCCCACCGAGCCCAGCCGCCCGGGAGCACCGTGGACACTCTGATCTTCTCCGGGCTACTGCTGTCGTTTTACAGCATCGCCTCCCGGGCAAAACGCCGCCTGGTGCTCCTGGGCTGGGCGGTAATGCTGGTGTGGACCCTTCTGCTGCTCGCCCACCACATCGGGAGCAGTCTCCGCCTCGGCCTGAGTTTCTGAGGAACGGATCCCGTCGCCGGCATGAGCCCGATCTCCCTCCCCGCCACGGACGACACCGTGCTCCCCGCTGACGCGCCCGCCTGGCGCACGTTCGTGACGCGTGGCCAGTACTGGTTCGCCTGCTTGTTCACGATCGGCTGGACAGGAGTGATCTGCGGCGGGCTGTACTTCCAGTTCGCACTGTGGGAGTACCCTTGCCCGCTCTGCATCGCGCAGCGGATGTTCATGATGCTCGCGCTGCTCGGTCCGGCCCGGATCGTCCGCTGCGCGCTGACCGGCACCGTCACCCGGCGCGACTACATGATGGGCTGGGGGCTGGCTCTCGTCGGCTGTGTCGCCGGCTCCTTCGCTTCGTGGCGGCAGACCACGCTGCACATCCTCCCCGGCGACCAGGGCTACGGCAGTGCCGTGCTCGGCTTGCACCTGTACGTATGGGCGCTGGTCCTGTTCCAGGCCTCGGTCGTGGCCGTCGGCGTAGTCCTCGCGCTCGCCCACGACGACTCCGCGCGCGCCATTCCGCGCGCTGGGCTCTACCGCTCCGTCGGGCTCTTCGCCCTGGGCTTCGCCGGGCTGGTGATCGCGGTGAACATCGTTGCGGTGTTCTGCCTGGAGGGCTTCCACTGGTACCTGCCGGACGACCCCACCCGCTACGAGCTCTTCTACGACCTGGGCATCCTGGACTGACCAAGTTGATTTCGTCCTTGCGCGCCGATGCCGTAATGTTTGTTCCACGACGCGGGGTGGAGCAGTTCGGTAGCTCGCTGGGCTCATAATCCAGAGGTCGCAGGTTCAAATCCTGTCCCCGCTACCAAGTACAGATAAGGCCCGGCACCTGATAAAGGTGCCGGGCCTTATCTGTACTGACTGAGCTATTCGAATTATCCGATGAGCACGGCCGGAAGTTCGCCTGGATGGACGATCCCGAGCCGCTGGGTCGCGCGCGTCAGCGCCACGTACAGGTCGCTGCGCCCACGTGCCGACTCCGCGAGGATCGCCGCCGGGTCGAGCACCAGCACGGAGTCGAACTCCAGCCCCTTGGCCTGCCGGACGGTGCGGGCGCCGGGGAGGCCGGCCAGCGACCCGGGCACGATCACACCCAGGAGCCCGGCGCAGGAAGCGGCCTCGCGGGCGATCAGGTCGGCGTACGAAGCCGGGTCCGCGCGCAGCGTCCAGGGGCCCTCCCCCGCGGTGCGCACGGAGCGCGGCACAGTGCCCTCCACGACCCGGGCGGCCACCGCCATGAACTCGGCGGGTGTGCGGTAGTTGACGGTCAGTTCAGCCAGTCGCCAACGGTCGCGGACGTACGGCGAGAGGACCTGCTCCCATGAGTCGGCCCCGGCCGGGTCGCCGGTCTGCGCGATGTCGCCGACCAGCGTCATCGACCGTAGCGGGCAGCGGCGCATCAGCAGCCGCCAGGCCATCGCGGACAGTTCCTGCGCCTCGTCGACGATGACGTGGCCGAAGGTCCAGGTGCGGTCGGCGGAGGCACGTTCGGCGATCGTGCGGTGTGCGGCCTGCTCATGCCGGCCGGCGAACACGTCGGCTTCGAGGATGTCGCCGGCGGCGAGGATCTCGGAGTCGTCCTCGTCGTCGAACGACGCGGAACCGGTGAGGATGTCCAGAACACCTTGGGCGTAGTCGAGTCCGGAGTCATCCGTACGGACTTCTTCTTCGGCCTCGCCGAGAAGCTCGGCGGCCTCGTCCAGGAGCGGGACGTCGGCGGGCGTCCACCGGGCGTCGGGGGAGCGGAGCAGGGTCGTGGGCAGGCCTGCCGCGTGGAGTCGCAGCTCCGAGCCGTACAGCTCACGCAGGAACTCCTGCGGCGTCAGCTGCGGCCACAGCGCGCCGACGGCGTCGCGGACGTCCGTGTCCCCGGACAACTCCTCGCGGATGTCGGCGATGTCCGACTCCTCAAGGAAGTTTCCGCCTTCGACGACGTCGACGCCGAGCCGGTCGGCGATCTGCCGGGCGAGGGTGTCGAGGACGTCGTCCACGAAGTACGGGCGGGCCTGATTGTGCGGCAGCCCGGTGGCGCGGGCCTTGGCGCGGGCGTCCTCGCATACTTGCCGGGTCAGCAGGAGACCGTCGTACGGGGAGGGGATCTCCAGGTCGGCCGTTTCCTGCCGCCCGCGAACGGCCCGTTCCAGGGCGTGGGCCATGTCGATGCGGCCCTTGACCCCGGCGACGGAGTCCGGTTCGGTGCCGGTGGCGGCCACCCCGGGGAACAGGTCGCCGACGGTCGCGAGCAGCGCGCTGGTCTCGCCGAGCGAGGGCAGGACCTCGCCGATGTAGCGCAGGAAGGCCGTGTTGGGGCCGATGAGCAGGACACCGCGCTTCTCCAGGAGTTCGCGGTGCGAGTAGAGGAGGTAGGCGGCACGGTGCAGTGCGACGGCGGTCTTGCCGGTCCCCGGGCCGCCCTGGACGACCATGACACCGGCCAGGGGCGAGCGGATGACCCTGTCCTGTTCGGACTGGATCGTCCGGACGATGTCCGGCATCGTGCCGGTGCGCTCGGCGTTGAGCGCGGCGAGCAGGGCCGCTTCGCCGGTCAGGCCGCTGTCGGGCGCGGCTGCGAGGTCGAGCACGTCGTCGTCGATCCGGACGACGGTGCGCTGCCGGGTCCTGATGTGGCGGCGGCGGGTGATCCCTTCGGGGCACGCGGCAGTGGCGGTGTAGAAGGGGCGTGCGGCGGGGGCGCGCCAGTCGATGAGGAGCGGGTTGTATTCGTCGGCTTCGTCGAGGATGCCGAGGCGGCCGACGTAGCGGACGGCTCCGCCCCGCTCGTCCAGGCGGCCGAAGCACAGGCCGTTCTCGACTGCGTCCAGGCGGGCGAGCTGCCCGCTGTCGCGGACCACCGCGATGTCGCGTTCGGCCCGCGCCTGGCGGGTACCGGTGTCCCGGCCGAGTGTGCTGGTGAGCCGGGCCGCGGCCTGGTCGCGCAGCCGGTCGAGGCGGGCGTAGAGATCCGAGACGTAAAGCTGTTCCTGATCGAGAGCCACTGTTGACAAACGAACCACCCCATGGCATGATTTGGGAAGAGCCAGTTTCGTACTGGTTTCTTTTTGTGCGCAGAATCAATGACTATACGCCATCCCAAATGATTTCCCATCGTCCCGGTGGATGGCATAGAGTCAGGTTTACCGACGCGGGGTGGAGCAGCTCGGTAGCTCGCTGGGCTCATAACCCAGAGGTCGCAGGTTCAAATCCTGTCCCCGCTACCACGTAGCACAGCTTGGATCAACGCAGCAGGCCCGACACCTTCACGGTGTCGGGCCTGCTGCGTTCTCCAAGGTTTTCCGGGAGATCGGCTTCACCCCCGATCTGCCCGACTACGTCGGCGACGTCTCACTGCGCGACGACACCCGGGTCGGCCCCGCCATGCTCCCGGTGACGGACGGGGTGACCCTGACCCGCGAACGGGCCTGACCCCGCGTCACCTCAGGTTGCGGACGACAGCCCACAACACCGCGCACACCAGCAGTACGGCGACGCCGCGTCGCCTGAGCGGGACTCGGTACGTACGACCGCGTAGTCCCGTGTAGAGCCACTGTCCGTAGACGACGGCGACCAGCGGCAGGCTCAGCAGCAGGGCGGAGTTGTCGGACCAGGCCTGCGCCCAGTGCCGGTGCAGCAGGTCGTAGGCCAGCCGGGTGCCGCCGCAGGCCGGGCACAGCAGGCCGGTGACCTTGTGCCAGGGGCAGAACAGCATGGGCTCGCCCGGGTCGTGCGGGTTGTGGCCCCACAGCCAGGCCGGGCCGGCGACGGCACCGGCGGCGAGCACCAGGGGTGCGACGGCCGGGTGCTTCCAGGCCGGACGCACACGTGACCGCGCCGCCGCAGGTGCGGGGGCGCGGTCACGTGAAGTGCGTTGTGTCATCAGCCGTGCAGCACGAAGCCCTTGGCGTCGGTGCGGTCGTTGCTGGTGAGGAAGAGGATTCCGTCGATCAGCGACCAGACGCCCAGGCCACCACAGGTCAGCAGCTGTGCGATACCCATGCCGACGTGACCGGTGTAGAAGCGGCCGACGCCCAGGCTGCCCAGGAGGATCGACAGGATACCCGCGGTGATCTTGGACTTCTCCGAGTACGGGCGGCCCTGGGGGTCTACACCGTTCGGGGCGCCGGAGACGGGCTGGCCGGGGAACGGCGGGGGGGGTACGACATGCGGATGCTTCTCCTGGTCTGCGGAAAACGTGGGACACGGTCAGGTCCAGGGCGGGAAGGCACCGTGCGGACAGACACGGTGGAGCGCTCCCGAGTCGCACTTCCTCTACACGCGGCGACCGTCCTTGACGGACAGGAAGCTGACATGGAGCCAACTGTGCGACAGTGACCCGGTGAACCGGTCTCGGAGATTGTCCGATCATGCCATTGACCTGCAATAAGGAATTCCATCGGGAATTACCTGCGCCAGGCACGTAGAATCAGGGGTACCTTCCGACCCGCCTTCCGACGCACCGTCAGTTGTGCCGTCAACCCGGCGAGACGAAGCCCGCCTCGTAGGCCGCGATGACCGCCTGCGTGCGGTCGCGGGCCCCGAGTTTCGCCAGAACCGCACTGACGTGGGTCTTCACCGTCTGGACGCCGAGGAACAGAGCTCCGGCGATCTCCGCGTTGGACAGGCCGCGGGCCATCAGCCGCAGCACCTCCCCCTCACGGTCGGTCAGCGCGGCCCGGTCGACGGCGTCCGAGCCGCCCGCGTGCGCGCCCGCGAAAGCCCGGATCGCGGCCGGGAACAGCAAAGACTCCCCGGCGGCGACGGTGCGGACGGCCTGCGCGATCTCCTCCGGGCGCGAGCGCTTGAGCAGGAACCCGTCGGGGTCCTGGCGGAGCAGGACGGTGCGCAGTTCGAGTTCGGCGAGTTGTTCGGCGGGGCTGGGGCCCAGGAGGTTGCGGGCGACGGCGAGGGTGCAGAGCCCCGCGGCGTGGACTGCGTAGAGTCCGGCGATCCCGCAGAGCACGGTCGGGACGACGGTGGCGCCGACGAAGACGCTCACCGCCGATTCGGTGCCGGCGACCAGCAGACAGACTGCGGCGAACGGCCTGGACCTTGACCGCGGTGGGTGCGCAGGTCGCAGGTTTCCTCATGATCCGTGACGATCGGGCGATGACCACGGGCGAAGCCGTACGGACGACCCTCGGCGCGAGCCTCTACCTCACGATGCTGTGCCTGATCTGCATGGGCGTGGCCGCGGTGCTGCGCAGCGCGATCATGTCCATGTCGGTCCTGATGCCGTTCTTCTTCCTGGTCTCCACGGGCCTCGAAGCGGTCCCCGGCGTCCGCTCGGTGGCCCGCTACCTGCCGGACCGGGCGGGCCGGGTGTCGTGGTTCGTGGATCCGCAGTTGCGGGACTCCGGTGCGGTGGACTGCCGCGTCAGTCATGCGCTCAAGTCCCCTGTGGGGATCGTTGAGGGGATTTGAGTACCTGACCGCCGCGAGACTCTATTTCAGGCGCTTCGGCAGCAGCCACGCTGCGGCCGATGCCGTCAGCAGGATCACGGCGGCCACTTCGAAGGCCGTGCTGTAGCCCGCGGTCAATACCTCCTCCGGCGAACCGGTGGCCGACGCGGAGCGGCTGGCTGCGAGGGTGACCAGTCCGGCCAGACCGAGGGTGCCGCCGAACTGGCGGGCGGTGTTCAGCATCCCGGCGGCCAGGCCGGCCTGGGAGCGGTCCACGCCCGAGGTCGCCGCGGCGGCGAGCGGGGTCATCGCCAGGCCCACGCCGAAGGCGGCGGCCAGGCCGGGCCCGGCCACCGCGGTCCAGTAGCCGTCGGCCGCGCCGGCCAGGGACATCCACCAGAACCCGGTCGCGGCGAGCAGCGTGCCGAAGCTGACGATCATCCGCAGGTCGTACTTCGCCGCGAGGCGGGTGGCCAGTTGGGAGGCGGCGATGATGCCCAGGGTGTGCGGCAGGAACCCGGCGCCTGACCTGATCGCGCTCATGTGCAGGACGTTCTGCTGGTAGAGCGACATGAAGTACCACATGCTGAAGAACCCGGAGCCGATGAGCAGCGCGACAGTGTCGGCGGAGGCCACTGAGCGGTTGCGGAACAGGCTGAGCGGCATCAGCGGTTCAGCCGCCCACTTCGCCTCGATCAGTACGAACAGGGCGAGGAGCGCGACACCTGCCAGCCCGGGGATGAGTGTGTGCGGGTCGCCCCAGCCGTACGTCTCGGCCTGGACCACGCCGTAGGTGACGGCCGCGAGGCCGCCGGTGACGGTGACCGCGCCGGGGATGTCGACCCGCGGCCGGGGTCCGGTGCGCGCGTCACGGGTCAACACCAGGACCGCCGCGACGCAGGTCACCGCGCCGATCGGCACGTTGATCAGCAGCACCCAGCGCCACGACAGGAGGTCGGTGAGCAGACCGCCGACCACCGCTCCCGAGGCGCCGCCGGCCGCGCCGACAGCCATCCAGATGCCCAGCGCCCGGGCCCGCTTGGGGCCTTCGGGGAAGGACGTGCTGAGGATGGTCATGGTCGCCGGGGCGAGCACCGCGGCACCGACGCCCTGGAGCGCGCGGGCGACGATCAGCATCCCGGAGGACTGGGCCAGGCCGCCGAGCAGGGAGGCGGCGGTGAACAGCCCGATGCCGGTGAGGAACGCGGCCCGGCGGCCGAACAGGTCGGCGAGCCGTCCGCCGAGCAGCAGCAGCCCGGCGAAGGTGAGGGTGTACGCGTTGACCACCCAGCTCAGGTTCGCGGGATCGAACCCCAGGCCGGTGCGGATGGACGGCAGTGCGACGTTGACAACGGAGACGTCGAGCACCACCAGGAACTGGCCTACGCAGGCCAGGACGAGTATCCAGAGCGCGGACCGGGGCTGGGGCGGTCCTTCGACCGCGGCCTCCCGGTCTTCGACCACCGTCTCTTCGTAAACTGCTGACGCCATCGGTTCTCCTCCTGCTGGTCGGGGTGCGCGCAGGAGGCTGCGAGCCGTGCCTGCCGGGGCGTGTCAGGTATGCCGTGCGGGGCTTCCACACCGCGGTTCGGTTTCCTGGTGCAACATCGGCTGTACGGAAAGAATGCCGGTTGAAGCGCACTTGAAGTCAAGAACTTACTTGGGCCCCGGTCGCGGTATGACCGATGATGGCTCCCATGCCAGCACACCCTTCCTCGGACCTCGACCTGCGGCGCCTGCGGGTGCTGCGCGAACTCGACGAGCGCGGCACTGTCACCGCGGTGGCCGAGGCCCTGCACCTGACACCGTCCGCCGTGTCGCAGCAGCTCACCGTGCTGGCCAGGGAGGTCGGCGTCCCGCTCCTGGAGCCGGCCGGGCGGCGGGTCCGGCTCACCGGCGCGGCGCGCATCCTGCTGCGGCACGCCGACGGCCTGTTCGCCCAGCTGGAACGGGTGCACGCGGACCTCGCGGCGTACGCGGACGGTGCGGCCGGGCAGGTGCGCCTGACTTCGTTCGGCACGGCGATCACCGGCCTGGTGCTGCCCGCGCTGCGGGAACTGCGGATGTCCCGGCCCGGCATCGAGGTGCTGGTGTCCGAGTCGGACCGGCCCGAGCGGCTGATCGCGCTGGTCCACGGCGAGGTGGACGTCGCGCTCATCATCGAGGCGATCGACGGCCCGTCACCCGCCGACGACCGGTTCGACCGGATGCCCATGCTCGTCGACCCGATGGACGTGGCGCTGCCGGTCGGGCACCGCCTCGCGGGGAAGGCCGAGGTCCGGCTGACCGACCTGGCCGAGGAATCGTGGATCACCGGCGCGGTCGGCGCGTGCCGCCAGCTGACCGAGACCGCGTGCGCGGCGGCCGGGTTCTCCCCGCGCGTCGTGCACCAGGCCGACGAGTGGGCCACCATCTTCGCGATGGTCGAAGTCGGGCTCGGCCTTGCGCTCGTGCCGCGACTGGCGCACAGTCGGCTGGTCGGCGACCCTGCCGCCTCCGGGCTGCTGATCCGGCCGCTGACGGGGCGTCGGGTGGACCGGCACGTGACCGCTCTGGTCCGCCGCGGCTCGGCCACCGCACCGGATGTCGCAGCGGTTCTGGGCGCTCTCGACGGCATCGCCACCGCGCATCGGGCCGCCCCGCAGCTCACCCGACATCTTTCAGTTACTGCTTAACATTTACGTACGAATCTATGTGATAGACGTGAATGGTTCCCTCGCGTCATCCTTGCCCCTGGGAGCGGTTCACCAGTAGCGCTCGCTCAACCAGGGGAGTGGAAATGAAGGGCACAGCAATGCGCGGAGGCGGTGCCGTCCGGCTGGGCCTGCTGGCGCTCATCTGGGGTTCGAGTTTCCTGTGGATGAAGATCGGGCTACGCGGCGTGCCGCCGGTGGGCATCGCCCTGGTCCGCATCGGTCTGGGCGCACTGGTCCTGCTGAGCATCGTCTGGGTCCGGGGGACGAAGCTCCCCAGAGGCAGAAAGGTGTACGGGCATATAGCCGTTGTCGCGCTGTTCCTCAACGCACTCCCGTACACCCTCTTCGCCATCGGTGAACAGACGGTCGACTCCAGCCTCGCCGGTGTCCTGAACTCGACCACCCCGCTGTGGACGCTGCTCATCGCGTTCGGCATCGGGCGGCGGCCGACGGTGACCCAGGTGTCCGGGCTGGCCATCGGCTTCGCCGGAGTGATGCTGATCCTCGCGCCGTGGCAGGCCGCGGGGGTCTTCGGGTTCGGGTCGCTGATCATCCTCGCCGCGGCCCTGTCGTACGGCGTCGCGTACCTCTACATGGAGAAGTACATCTCCGACTACAACCTCGACCCGGTCGCGCTGTGCGCAGCGCAACTGGCCGTCGCCACCGCGATGGTCGGTGTGACCGTGCCGTTCTACAGCGACACACACGTCGAGTTCCGCTGGGACTCGGCCGGCGCACTGGTCATCCTCGGCGTCTTCGGCACCGGCATCGCGATCCTGCTGAACTACTACATCCTCAAGGCGGACGGCGCGCAGGCCGCGACGATGGTCGGCTACCTGCTGCCGGTGGTCTCGGTGCTGCTCGGCGCGGTGGCCCTGAGCGAGGATCTGACACTGACCATGCTCGGCGGCATGGCCGTGGTCATCTTCGCGGTGTGGCTGACCCGCCGGCCGCGCAAGGAGTCCGCCGGACCGGTGGTCGCGGCCGACCTGGTGGAGGGCCTGTCTGTGGAGGGCTTGCCTGTGGAAGACGACTGCCCGCTGCCCGCACGCTGAGCCCCCGGAGGCCCGACGGGCCGCCCCCCGACGACCGACATGCTGGTCGTCGGGGGGGCAGACCGGTGGGCCTTCCCGCGCCTGTGGGTTCTGACGACTTTCTCAACCTAGCTCTGCCTGTGGACGCTGACGGGCTTCTCCAGCGGCACCCGCACGCTCCCGGCCACCGGCACCGACGGGCTGTCGCGGAACGGCCGGGCGCGGTACATCCCCAGCAGGCCGATGATCGCCAGGCCCGCAGCGAAGTACGGCAGCACCCCGATGCCCAGGCCGTCGTACGCCAGGCCGCCGAGCAGTGCGCCGCTGCCTATCCCGATGTTGAACGAGGCGGTCATGATGCTGGTCGCCGCGTCGGTCGCCTGCGGGGCGAAGCGCAGGAGCGCGGTCTGCAGGGCGACGGGCATCGCGGTGAAGAACGCGCCCCAGACGATGATGACGGGCACAGCCGCGCCGGTGGTCGCGCCGAAGACGCCGAGCAGCACCAGGACCAGCGTGAGCGCCCCCGCCGCCGTGAACAGCAGGGCGCGGGGGCGGCGGTCGATGATGATGCCGGTGAGCCACATCCCGAGCAGACCCGCCGCGCCGTAGCCGAGCAGGACCGGGCTGACCATCGACTCGGAGACGCCGACGTGCTCGGTGAGGTAGGGGGAGATGTAGGTGTAGAGGAAGAAGTGACCCAGCATGAACACCAGCGTGGCCGCGGAGATCAGCGCCACCCCGGGGATCTTCACGACCTTCCGGATCGGCATCGCCGTCCCGCGCTCAACGCCGGGGAACTCCGGCAGGACCCGCCACGCGATGAACAGCAGGACCGCGCCGGCCGCCGAGACCACGATGTACGTGCCGCGCCAGCCGACAGCGGAGCCCAGGGCCGTACCGAGCGGAATGCCGCCGACCAGCGCCAGGGAGTTGCCGGTCATCGCGATCGCCAGCGCCCGGCCCATGCGCTCCGGCGGGACCATCCGGGCGGCGTAACCGGCCACCAGGGAGAAGAACACACCGTGCGCCACGCCGCCGACCACCCGGGCGGTCACCGCGATCGGGTACACCGAGGCCATCGCCATGATGACGTTGCTGAAAGTGAAGACGCCGAGCACCGTGAGCAGCAGCCTGCGGCGCGGCCAGCGGCTGGTCATGCCGGTCAACGGAGCTGCGGTCGCGCCGACGACGAACGCGTAGGCGGTGATCAGCAGGCCGAGCTTCGACTCGGAGACGCCCAGGTCACCGCTCATCTTCGGCAGCAGGCCGACGGGCAGGAACTCGGTGGTCACCGCGAGGAACACCGCCGCGGACAGGGTGATCAGCCCCGCCACGGGCCAGGGTGCCGCCGCCGGAGCGGGGTTCGTCCGGGCAGGCGGGCCCGGTATGCCGGAATCCGGAGCGGAATTCACAGAAGGGGTCCTCAGGGTCAGGGCCGACAAACGGGTAGTGCGGGAACCTGCACAAGGATCAGCGCGACAATGGGTCAGGTGTACAAAAACGCCGGTCGCCCTGGAATCCTTCCCGGGCGACCGGCCCTGCGGACATGACAGGATCGCGCCATAGAGACACAGAAGATCAATGCGTACGGACTGCGGACAGCACAGCAGATCAACGAGTACAGGCTGCGGACAGCGCACGAACACGATGCGCACAGACCAGAGACACAGCTGAGGAGCCGGTGGATGACCAAGGTGTGCCGTGTCCGATGACCACCGCGACCTCCTGGACCAGGTGGAGACGCTGGTCGAGGAAGGCCACATGGACGAGGCCGTCGAGCTGTGCCGACAGGCCGTCGCGGCCGGTCTGGCGGGCTCCGTGTGCCGCCTCGGTGAGCTCCTGCTCGACTCCGGCGAGGAAGCCGAAGCCGAGCCGTACCTCCGGCAGGCGATCGACTCCGGTGACCTCGACGCGTACGACGCGCTGAGCTCGCTGCTCGTGGTCACCGGCCGCGCCCAGGAGGCCGCGCGCCTTCTGGAGGACCGGTACAACGCGGGCGGCACGTACTGGGCGCTGAAACTCGCCGACATCCACGGCTCCGAGCTCGACGACCGGGCCGGTGCCGAGCGCTGGTACAAGACCGCGCTGGCGGACGGCAACGCGGACGCCCCCAACGACTACGGCACCTACCTGCTTGAGACGGGCCGTACGGATGAGGCGCTGGTGCTGCTGCGCCGGGGCATCGACGAGGGCGACCCGATGGCGATGGCCAACCTGGGCCGCCACTTCGCGGAGCACGGTCAGCCCGGCGAGGGCATCACGTGGATGCGACGCGCGGTGGCCGAGGGGTATCTCCCGGTTCTGGGTGATCTGGCCCAGGCCGAGCTGGACGAAGGCATGTTCGAGGACGCCCGGGTGCACGTGACCGAGGCACTGGCCGAGGACATCCCCGACGTCAACCTGGTCTACGCGAACTACCTCGACGCGATCGAGGACCCCGCCACTGAGGCCGCGTACCTTGCCGCGCTCTCGCAGGGCGACGACGGCGCTACGTTCCACTACGCACTGTGGCTCTCCGACCGGGACAACCGGGCGTCGGAGGCCGTGCCGTTCTATGAGGCCGCGATCTCCGAGGGCGTGGACGAGGCCTATCTGAACCTCGGGATCCTGTACGAGCGCCTCGGTGACCTGGAACAGGCGGAGCGCTTCATGCGCGGCGGGATCACCTCCGGCGACCTGCAGGCGGTGCTGACGTACGCGCACTTCCTCGACGACCACGACCGCACGGACGAGATCCCCGAGGTGATCGCGGACGCCCGCCGACTCGGCGCGTCGGCGGATCAGATCACCGAGCTGGAGCAGTTGCTCGACGAGGAGTAGCAACGCGGTCCCGGCTCCCGGCCTGGCCGGGCTCCGCCCCGGCGATCATGACGAAGTGCCCCGTTCCGACGACCGGAGCGGGGCACTTCGTCATGATCGCCGGGGCAGCCGGCCCATCCGGTCGGCGTCAGTCGAGCAGCCCGCGCCAGTGCCGCACCGCAGCGCTCCCCACCTGCATGTCCCAGCTCCCGGCCAGCCGTGCGGCGGCACCGATGTGGAAAGCGTCGAGGCCACTGGAGCGCAGCGTCCCGACGTGGCGTTCGCGCAGCCCGCCGCCGACGATGATCCGCGGGTCGGACACTCTCCGTTCCAACTGGTCCGCCGCGATCGTGGCGAGTCCGGTCTCAGCGCCCTCCGGCCCCCCGGACGTGAGGACGAAGTCCAGTCCGGGCAGCCCGCGGACGGCGTCCCACACCTGCGCCCGGTCCACGGCGAAGTCGATGGCCCGGTGGAAGGTCCAATTGCGCCCGTCGAGCACCTCGACCACGGCTTCCACCGCTCCCAGATCCACTGCGCCGTCCGCGTTGAGGAACCCCAGGACGAACTCGTCCGCACCCGCGTCGATCAGCTCCACCGCGGTCTTGCGGAGCGCTGGGATATCCCCGGCCGTGAAGCCGTCGTTCTCCCGCAGCATCACCCTGACGGGCAGGTCCACAGCCGCGCGGACCGCGCGGAACGTCTCCACCGAGGGTGTGAGTCCGGAGCTGGCCATGTCCCGGACCAGCTCGATCCGGTCCGCGCCGCCGCGCTTGGCCGCGCGGGCGTCCTCGGCGTCCAAGGCGATGACTTCGAGCAGTGGTCTAGACATGTCGGGATCATTTCACATGGCGCTGCGTCAGGCGGTGCGCAGCGCGCAACCCTTCACGCAACGTTGCGCGGCGCGTAACCCGCGGGACGGCGCTGCGTCAGGCGGTGCGCAGCGCTCGGCCCAGCCGCCCCAGCCCCTCGGTGATCTCCGCGGGCGTCTGGGTGACGAACGACAGTCGCAGCGTCGCCGGGTCGGGGTCCGCCGCGTAGAAGGGCGCACCTGGGACGTACGCGACGTCGTGCTTGACCACGGACGGCAGCAGCGCGGTCGCGTCGTAGCCGTCAGGCAGCTTCGCCCAGATGAACATGCCGCCGTCCGGGTCGTTCCACGTGCTGCCCTCGGGCAGGGCGGCAGCGAGCCCGGCGAGCATGGCGTCGCGGCGTTCGCGGTACGCGCCGCGCACCCTGGCCAGGTGTGCGTCCAAGTCGCTGGCCCGCAGGTACGCGGCTGCGGCGGCCTGGTCGACGGTGGAGGTGTGCAGGTCGGCGGCCTGCTTGGCGACCACGCAGGCACGCAGCAGCCCGGCTGGCGCGCGCAGGTAGCCCAGGCGCATGCCGGGGGCCATCACCTTCGAGAAGCTGCTGAGGTACACCGTCCGGTCCGCGGATTCCGGGAGTGCGGCCAGCGGCGGCAGCGGTTCGCCCCGGTAGCGCAGTTCGCCGTACGGGTCGTCCTCCAGGAGCCACAGCCCCAGCCGGGCGGCGACCGACGCGACGGCGCGGCGCCGGTGCGGCGGCATCGTCCGGCCTGTCGGGTTCTGGAAGGTGGGGATCGTGTAGAGGACCTTGGGCCGTTCGCGGACGACCGCCGCGGCCAGCGCGTCCGGGTCCACGCCGTGTTCGTCGCAGGCCACCGAGACGATGCGCGCCCCCGCGAAGCGGAAGGTCTGGAGCGCGGCGAGGTAGGTGGGCTCCTCGACCAGGACGACGTCGCCCGGTTCGAGCAGGACGGTGGCCGCGAGGGTCAGGGCCTGCTGGGAACCGGTGGTGATGAGGAGGTCCGCGGGTGAAGTGGCCAGGTGGCCGCGGCTCAGCCGGTCGGCTATCGCCGCGCGCAGGCCGGGATCGCCCTCGGTCGTCGAATACTGCAGTGCCCTGCGGGCGTCCAGGCGCAGGACCGAGTCGTACGCAGCGCGCAGCCCCTCCGCGTCGAAGAACTCCGGTGCGGGCAGTCCGCCCGCGAAGGAGATGACCTCAGGACGCTCGGTCAGTGCCAGGATCTCGCGTACGGCCGACCCGCCGACACTGCGGGCGCGGGCGGACAGTTCGGGGACTGCGGCGGGAGCGACGGCCATGGGTGACTCCTCATCAGGCGTGGTCGCTTGCGCGCGACGGAACCGTTCATACCGCATTGATGTCCAGTGGTGTAGTCCGCGTGCGTCATCCGGACCGCGGGCCGGACTGCCGCTAACGTGATCCACCCCTGTCAGCCACGGAAGCAAGGGCCCGCCCGCACGATGCCTCGACGAACCACCACCACGGCGGGCGCGCTGGTCGCCTGCGTCGCCTTTGTGCTCACCGGCTGCTCGGACGGTTCGTCCGGAGCCACGAAGGAGAGCCCCACCGCGCGCGGCGCGGACCGTACGCCGTCGTCTTTGTCCGTGACCTCCACGCCTCCGGCCGCGGTGCCCCTCGCCGTCCCGTCCACGGCACCGACCCTGCCGTTCGGCAAGGACGGCCTCCCGCAGGTCCTCGAACACGGGCCGCGGGCCGCTAAGAAGGTCGCGTTGACCTTCGACGCGGACATGACCGTCGGTATGGAGCGCAACCTCGACAGCGGCAAGGTCACGTCGTACGTGAACGACAAACTCATCGGCGAGCTCAAGGTGGGGAAGATCCCCGCGACGATTTTTGTGGCCGGAATGTGGGCCGAGCGCTACCCGGCCAAGGCCAGGGAACTTGCCGCGGACCCGTTGTTCGAGCTGGCCAGTCATTCCTACTCGCACCGCGGCTTCGCCGGTACCTGCTACGGCCTGGGGAAGATCCCCGAGCCGGAGATGGCCGGGGAGGCGGCCCGGCCGCTGGAGATCATGCGTGGTCTGGGCATCAGTCCCGTCCCGTACTTCCGCTTCCCCGGCGGCTGCTACGACCAGGCCGCGCTCAAAGCCATCGCCCCCGCGCAGGTGCTGCCCGTCCAGTGGGACGTCATCAGCGGCGACGCCGACGCCAGAAGCGCCCAGGTGATCGTCGACAAGACCCTCAAAGAGGTCAAGGACGGCTCGATTGTCGTGATGCACGTGTCTGCGGGCCCCGCGAAGTACACCGCCGAAGCCGTTCCGCAGATCGCCGCCGAGCTGCGCCGCCGCGGATTCGACCTGGTGAAGGTCTCTGACCTGCTGCGTTGACGGTAGATCGGAATCCGATACGTTCCAGGGGCATCTATGCACACCTCCCCTGGGTAGGGGGTGAGGAGGGGCGCGACGCAGGTTGCGCCCTCCGTCTCAGGGCCTAAGCCGGGGTTAGGCCCTGGGCAGGATCCGATCCGTTCGGAAAATCGGGAAGCTGGACGTACAGCGCGCACGTTGCACTCATAAAGGGACGTGGCCGAAGCAGCGCCGCAAACGGGAGGTCCACGTGTCCGCCGTGCACGATCTGGTCGGCTGGATAGACCAGCTGCCGCCATTTTCGGTGTACCTCCTCCTCGCGGGGGCGGTACTGGTGGAGACTGCCTTGCTCATCGGCCTCTTCATGCCCGCCGAGCCGGTGCTGATAGCCACCGGCGTACTGACCACCACCGGGCACATCGACCTGGTGCCAGCGCTGATAGTGGCGACCGTGGCCGCGCTCGTGGGCGACTCCACCGGCTACCTGACCGGCCGCCGCCAGAGCAGCCGGATCCACACCGGTTTTGTCGGCCGGAAGGTCGGCGAGCGGCGGTGGCGGCGCGCGGAGAAGCTCTTCACCAGCGGAAAGGGTGCCGGAGGCACCACTGTGATGCTCGGCCGGTGGGTGGCCTTCGCCCGGACCCTGCTGCCGCGCCTGGCCGGGGCGGCCGGGATGGAATACCGGCGGTTCCTGCCGTGGAACGCGATAGGCATCATCGTGTGGGTGCCCGGTTCGATCATGCTGGGCCGGGTCGCCGGGACACAGGCGGCGAAAATGCAGAGCTGGATCGGGATGACCGTCGTCGGTGTCGTGCTCCTGGCGATCATGGTGACGACCGGGTGGCGCTGGCGGAACCGCCGGCGCAGGGCCGCGGCGGAGCAGCCGGTGATCGGCCCGCAGCGCACCGGGGAGCACGACGAGGGGCCGCCGGAGCCGGTGGTCGTCTGGCAGAGCGCGCACTCGGAGCGGTGCCAGCAGTAACCGGTTCCGCCGCGAGGACTCCGCCGCGTCGGGCATGTGCGGAACGCCCGTTAACGATCTCTGTGGGGGCTTTTTTCACATGCCCGACCCGGCGGATTCGACACGGTGGATTGGAAGACCCCGGCCCGAGGGGAAGACGGGCCGGGGTGGCTGGGGAAGGGGCGGGCCAGCGGGTCACCCCCCGGCGTCCGCCACCGCTTCGGCGATGCGTCGCGCGGCGACCCGGGCGGGCTCCGGGCACGGTTGTACTCCTGTGTATTTGATATGACGGATCGTCAACACACGGTGATCAATGGAGAGTTGACCATAGCTTGCAGGCACGTGCGGTTACCAGGGGGTGAGAAGACCAGGACGAACATGCGCCGACGGGCCGCCTGGTGAGACGTAGCTTATGTCCCGGTAAGCGGCCCGTCGGGGTCCTGCGCGGACGTTGAACTTGGACACGACTGAGTCCCCCTCAGCTGGAATGCGGGGGACAGTCGTACAGGGGCACCCGGGAACCAGTCGGCGTCGGTGACTGTGCCGAAACACATCGCGTGCTCTGTCCGTTGAGCTACCGTGCCGGCTGCTGCCGACGACGGCCGGGACTCGAACCCGCGGCCTGCCCATTAAGAGTGGAAGTAACCGCGGCCTGCGCATCCGGACCAGGGAAAACACCAGACCGCGAGGCCGCTCGCACGCACCGGGTTTTCGACCGGCGGCCGGAGGCTGCCTACGGGAGACCCGGACCCGGCAGACTCCTCCCCATGCGAGCATCCCGACTCCTCACCATCCTCCTCACCCTCCAGACCCAGGGCCAGGTGACCGCCCAGGAACTCGCCGACAGGCTGGAGGTCTCCGTACGGACGGTCTACCGCGACGTGGAGTCGTTGAGCGCCGCCGGGATCCCGGTCTACGCCGAGCGCGGCCCGGCCGGCGGCTACCGGCTGCTCGACGGGTTCCGCACCCGCGTCAACGGGCTCACCAACGATGAGGCCGACTCCCTCTTCCTGGCCGGGCTGCCGGGCCAGGCGCAGGAGCTGGGCCTGGGTGCCACCGTCGCCTCGGCGCAGCTGAAGGTCATGGCTGGCATGCCCAAGGAGCTCCAGGAGCGCGCGGGGCGGGTGCGTGACCGGTTCCACCTGGACGCGGTCGGCTGGTACCGCGACGCCGACGAGACGCCCTTCCTGGCGGAGGTGGCCTCCGCGGTGTGGAGTGAGCAGCGGATCTGGATGCGGTACCGCCGGTGGGGCGGCGAGGTGGAGCGGGAGATGGAGCCGTACGGCCTCGTGCTGAAGGGCGGCGCCTGGTACATGGTCGCGCGGGCCACGTACGAGACCGACGTGCCGTTCCGGACCTACCGGGTCACCCGGATCATCGAACTGAAGACGCTCGACGTGCCGTTCACCCGTGATCCGGACTTCGACCTGGGGAAGTTCTGGGCGAAGTCCTCCGAGCGTTTCGGCAACGAGATGTACCGGATCACCGCGACCGTGCGGCTGTCCGCGCACGCGCGCGGGGTCGTCCGCGGGCAGTTCAGTTCGGCGGCTGGCCGGATGCTGGACAGCACCGCCGGAGAGCCCGACGAGAACGACTGGCTGACGGCGAAGCTCCCGATCGAGACGCTGTGGGTCGGCACGACCGAGTTGTTGCAGCTCGGCCCGGAGGTGGAGGTCCTCGACCCGCCGGAGCTGCGCGAGGCCGTCGCAGAGGCCGCGCGGGCGACTGTCCGGCTCTACGAGGGGTAGCGGAGGCCGTCTGAACCTCCTCCTCATAGGGTTGGAAACATGACTGACGCAGCGGACAGCACTCTGGTTTATGTGGGGTCCTACACCCCCGAGCAGAACGGTCGCGGCTGCGGAATCACCGTGTGCCACCAGGACCCGGCGACCGGGCGGCTGGACCGGGTCGGCCAGGTGGAGACGGTCGCGCCGTCGTACCTCGCGCTGCACCCTTCGGGGCGCGTTCTCTACGCGGTCAACGAGCTCGACCCGTCCGGGCGGGTCGGCGCGTACAAGCTCGATGGTGTGGAGATCAAGCCACTGGGTGAGAACTCCACCGGCGGTGACGCCCCGTGCCACCTGACCGTGGACCCCACCGGGCAGTACGTGATCACGGCGAACTACCTGGACGGCAGCGTCACCGCCAGTCCACTCGGCCTGGACGGCGGGATGCGCTCGTACACCGACCGGATCGCGCTCGAAGCCGTGCCCGGTCCGGTGGCCGGCCGTCAGGACGGCTCGCACGCGCACCAGGTGACGTTCACGCCCGACGGTCTGTGGCTGGTGGCGGTCAATCTGGGCGGGGACCTGCTTCACCACTTCCGCTTCGACCCGAACTCCGGGCTGTTCGCTGAGGGCAAGCGGTTGTCGCTCGCCCCGGGGACCGGCCCGCGGCACCTGGTCTACGGGCCGGGCCGTACGGCCTGGCTCGTCGGTGAGCTGAACCCGTCGTTGGTGCCGTTGCGGCGCAACGACGACACCGGGGAGCTGGAGACCGCGGGCGAGGCCGTGCCGGTCGTCGCCTCCGGCGGCGGGGACAACCTGCCGTCGGCGATCGTCCAGTCGGCCGACGGCCGGTTCCTGTACGTGGGCAACCGCGGTCCGGATTCCATCACCGTGTTCGAGGTGGACGGTGTCACCGCCCGCCAGGTGGCCGAGGTGCCGGTGGGCGGCGCGTGGCCGCGTGACCTCGCGATCGTGGGCTCGTACGTGTACGCCGCGGCGCAGGAGTCGGACGTGGTGACGGTGTTCCGCCGCGACGGGGCGACCGGCGCGCTGGAGCCGCTGGGTGTGGCGCTGGAGACCGGCAGCCCGACCTGCGTGGTGGCGCTGCGGCAGTAGCAGCCCCGAAGTAGTGCCGGCCCTGAGAGTAGTGCCGGCCCCGAAGTAGTGGCGGCCTGACGTGGGTGTCTTCTTGACCGGGTGACACATCATCCCGGGGAGCCGCGAGGATGTGTCACCCAGGAAACATCCTGCCCCGCCACGCGCTACACGGGCAGCGGCATCACCATCAGCGGCGCCCCGCTCGGTGCTGCGGACCCGCCCGCCGGCTCCACCGTGACCGCGACACTCCGCGCGTCGCCGAGGCCGGGGACCGGGACCATCCTGCCGTCCGCCGGGGTCAGCCCGGACGGACGCGGCGGACCGCCGGGCCCGATGAGCCAGAACTGGTACACCGACCCGGCCGGGGGAGCCGGTCCGGAGAGCACCGCCATCGCGCGGTCCCGGCCGTGCGACGCGAACACGGTGACGTCCATGCCGTCGCCGGACTTCCTGGCGACCTTCAGGTCGTCGGCTTTCCAGTCCCGTACGACGGACGGGACACCGTCGGCCCGCTTGTTCGAATCGTCCTGCTGCGCGAGGTGCACGCCGAGCACCGCGCCCGCCGGGATCAGCGTCGCGGCGAGCCCCCAGGCGATCCGGGTGGTCCAGCGTCGCGGGACTCTGCGGTGCCCGGCGGGGACCGGCGGCAGTTGCCGGGTCTCGGCCACCTCCCCCATGACCGCGGCGCGCAGTCTGGCGGGCGGGCCCGCGGCCACCGCCAGGCCCAGGACCGCGGTGGTGGCCCGGAGTTCGCGGACCTCCTGGTGGCAGTCGGGACATGCGTCCAGGTGCCGGCGGAAAGCCGTACGCTCGTCCGGTTCCAAGGCGTCGCAGGCGTAGGCGCCGGTGAGCGTGTGGAGGTCTGCGGCACTGGTCGTCATCGGGCTACCACTCCCAGGCAGTCGCGCAGGCGGATCAGACCGTCGCGCAGGCGGGTCTTGACTGTTCCGAGCGGGGAGCCGAGCAGGGTGGCGACCTCGCTGTAGGTGTAACCGCCGTAGTACGCCAACGTGACCGACTCGCGCTGGAGTTCGGTGAGTCCGCCGATGCAGCGGCGGACCTGCTCGCGTTCGATGCGGGTCTCCACCTCCTCGACCACGTCGTCGTACGGGACGGTCGCCGAGTGCCGGGCGTCGTGCATCTCCCGGTCGTGCCCGGCCTGTTCGGAGCGCACCCGGTCCACCGCCCGGTGGTGCGCGAGGGTCATGATCCAGGTGTGCGCCGAGCCGCGTTCCGGGTCGAACCGGGTGGCGGTGCGCCACACCTGGACGAGGACTTCCTGCGCGACCTCCTCGGCGTGCGAGGTGCTGCACAGGATCCGTTTGACCAGTCCGTACACCGGGCCGGAGATCTCGGAGTAGACGGCCTCGAACGCGGCGACGTCCCCTCTGCCCACCTGCTGCAGGAGTTCGTCGAGAGGGGGCGCCGCATCAGGGACGTCGGGGACGCTGCGCGGTCGCGGCGCGGCACTCATGGGCGGACCTCCACGGGCCGGGTGTGTATTGGGCTCACATAGCGCATTCGTAGCCGGAGTCCCCACGGATTGCCGATCTACGTCACCTTTCACCCGTAAGGATCAATCTCAAAGTCGGACCCATCCGACCGGGGGGTCGGCTGCGAACAAGCGGCATGAACCCAGAAGAGCGCACCCAGAGCACGCTCCGCAGGCGAATGACCCGCCTCGCGGCGGGTGCCGCCGTGGGCGTGTGTTCAGCCGGGTTCGCGCTCGGCGTCGGTGAACTCGTCGCCGTGGCGGTCAGCCCGTACAGCGCCCCGGTGACAGCGGTGGGCTCGGCGGTGATCGACCTGACGCCGCACGAGCTGAAGGACTACGCGATCCGCCAGTTCGGCACGAAGGACAAGTTCGTCCTCCTGACCAGCGTCTACGCGGTGCTCGCACTGTTCGCGGCGGGTGCCGGCGTCCTCGCCCTGCGGTTCCGCCGCAGTGGCGCGGTCGCCGTGAGCGCGCTGGGCGCGGTCGGCATGTGGGCGGCACTGAGCCGTCCTTTCGCGGGTGCCACCGCGGCGCTTCCGTCCCTCGCCGCCGCCGTGACCGGTGCGGCCGCCCTGTGGTTCCTGGTCAAGCTGTACGAGGCCAGGCCGCTCGCCGACAGCATGCCGGCCTTCGACCGCCGCCGGTTCCTGGCGGTCCTGGCGGGCACCGCCGCCGTGGCCTCCGTCGCCGGAGTGGGCGGGCGTGCCCTGTCCAGGCAGCGGTTCAACATCAATGCCGTACGCAATTCCCTGCGTATCCCGCCGCCCAAGGTGTCGGCACCACCGGTCCCGGCCGGTGCGCAGGTCCGCGGCCTGGCGCCGTTCATCACCCCTAACCGCGACTTCTACCGCGTGGACACCGCGCTGGTGCTGCCGCAGGTGGACCCCCGGGACTGGACCCTGCGCATCCACGGCATGGTCGACCGCCCGGTGGAGATCTCCTTCGACGAACTGCTGGCCATGCCGCTCGTGGAGCAGACAACCACGGTGTCCTGTGTCTCCAACGAGGTCGGCGGACCTTACGTCGGTACGGCGACCTGGGTGGGCGTTCCGCTGGCCACGCTCCTGCGCCGGGCCGGCATCCGCTCCGGAGCCGACCAGGTGGTGGGCCGCAGCGCGGAAGGGATGACCATCGGTACCCCGGTGGACACCCTGCTCGACGGCCGGGCCGGACTGCTCGCAGTGGCCATGAACGGTGAGCCGCTCCCGGTGGCCCACGGCTTCCCGTGCCGGATGCTCGTCCCCGGACTGTTCGGCTACGCGTCGGCCACCAAGTGGCTCGTGGATCTGAACGTCACCAAGTTCGCCTCCTTCGACGCGTACTGGGTGGAGCGCGGCTGGGCCCAGCAAGGCCCGGTCAAGACGGCCTCCCGGATTGAGATCCCCCGACCGTTCGCGCAGGTCAAGGCCGGAACGGTCAGCGTGGCCGGCACGGCCTGGGCGACCGGGCGCGGCATCTCCGCCGTACAGGTCCGGGTCGACAAGGGCCCGTGGCAGAACGCCGAACTCGCCGCGACCGTCGGAGTCGACACCTGGACGCAGTGGTCCTGGCAGTGGTCGGCGACAGCCGGCCAGCACCGCCTGGAGGTCCGCGCCGCGGACGGCCGCGGCGATGTGCAGCCGGAGGACCGTACGGCGCCCTTCCCCTCCGGGGCCACCGGCTGGCACTCGACGGTCGTGACCGTCACCTAGAACTTTCCTCCCTGACGGAACCCCCCGCCAGGAATCCCAGCGAAAAGCAGATCCAAGGAGACCCTCGTGTTCCTCACCACCTTCCAGTCCTCGACCGGCCGCCGTACCGCCGCCGGTGTGGGCGCCCTGGCGCTCGCCCTGTCCCTCGCCGCCTGCGGCGGGGACAAGGACTCCGACAAGAAGACCGATGCCGCCAAGTCCCCGGCCGCCTCGGCCCCGATGGCCGACCCGTCGATGCCCGCCGCCGGCGCGGCCAGTACTGAAAAGCCCTTCGGCGCGGCCTGTTCGGCCGTCCCGGCGACCGGCTCGGGCAGCTTCACCGGCATGGCGACGGACCCGGTCGCCACCGCCGCGTCGAACAACCCGGTCCTGTCCACCCTGGTCACCGCCGTCAAGGCGGCCGGTCTGGTCGACACCTTGAACACGGCGAAGGACATCACCGTGTTCGCCCCGTACAACGACGCCTTCACCAAGATCCCGAAGGCCGACCTGGACGCGGTCCTGGCCGACAAGGACAAGCTGACCAAGATCCTGACCTACCACGTCGTCTCCGGCCGTCTGACCCCGGCGCAGCTCGCCGGCACGCACAAGACCCTTCAGGGCAGCGACGTCACGGCCACCGGCTCGGGTTCGGACTACAGCGTCAACGGCGCGAAGGTCCTGTGCGGCAACGTCCAGACGGCCAACGCGACGGTGTACATCATCGACACGGTGATGATGCCGAAGTAGCACCCACTGCCTTCATCGGCGCTCATGCCGCGTCGGCTGCGGTGAACACGCACGCCGGCGTCGTGTGATCACCACGACGGCCCCGTGGCCGGCGCACAGAGTCCGTCGGCCCCGCCCCCCTCCGCCCTGACCGGAGGGGGGCGGGGCCGGCGGTTTTCCAGGTCTGCCCGCGTGCCCGGTGACGATCACCGCCGGCGGCCACTGGTACGGGCGAGACCGTCGAGCACCTGGCCACCTTCGGCAACCGGTGTGCGACGTCTCCGGTGCTGGTCTACGACATCTGAGCCCACGCGGGGGGAACGCACCAGGGGCCGGAGAACGCTCACGGAAAGGGCCCACGAAAAGGGCGCAGAACGTAAGGCGGCCCCAACACCGGGAAACAACAGGTCACGGGTGTTGGGGCCTAGCCGCCACACAAGGCGAGTCGTAATGGCGGCTGGGTCCTACTTTACCCGCAACCGGACGGATGGAATTACCACGCGATGTTCACATCAAGGGGATGCCGTCTGACCCGCGGTGGCGCGATCGGCAACTCGAAGATCTCCTTGGCGTTCAGACACAATGACTTGTACCTACAAGAAAAGGGAGACCCCATAGTGACGACCGGATCAGCGCGCTGCTCCTGGACCGGCTCGGCGTCCAGCGCATCGCCTCCTCAATGGTCCTGGAGGGCGGCGCGATCACGGTCGACGGTGCGGGGACGCTGATCACCACCGAGCAGTGCCTGCTCCACCCCAACCGCAACCCCGGGATGAGCAAGGCGGAGGTCGAGGCCGAACTCATCGCCCGACTGGGCGTCACCCGGGTGATCTGGCTGCCGTACGGCGGTCTGGACGACTTTGAGACCGACGGGCACATCGACGGGGTCTGCGCGTTCGTCGCACCCGGCAGAGTCCTGGCGCAGCTCCCGGACGACCCCCGGCACCCCGACTTCGAACGGATGCGCGCCAACCGCGCTGTGCTGGAAGCCGCCACCGACGCCCGCGGTCGTCGGCTGGAGATCCTGGACCTTGCTGGATGTTCTGGAGTTCAGTCACGCGAGCTTCCAGGACTACCTGGCCGGCCCCTTCCTGGCCGCCATCCGCGCCCGCCGCGAAGCACAAGAGGCACAGTCACCCCACCAGCCCGACTAGCGAAAGCCCCGCCGCATGCCCGCCGACACCACCCCCGCCTGGTCCTGGTCCCGCGCCCGTTTCTGCCTGGTCCTCCTGCGCCGTATGGCCGACTACCAGCCCGGCCGCGTCGAGGACGCCGTACGGGAACTCGGTTTCTCCCGTACCGACATGCGCGAGGCGAACGCCCGTTGGCAGCGCACCATCCGGGCCGCCGGGACCGCCCAGGCGTATGCGAAGGCCCTCGGCGCCAGGGATTCCGTACGCCCGCAGGCTTTTGGCGATGTGACCGCCGAAGCCTCCGGCTGGCAACTGCCCCTGTGGCCCGATCTGCGGTTCGAGATGCTGCGCGGGCCGGACGGACGCGTCTGGCACGAGTGGCTCGTCCGCGCCGGCGGAAAGCCCGAACTCGCCCCGTGGGGCTGCGTGGTCGGGGACATCGAGCGCGGCTTCGCACCGGTCAGGCACCTGGAAGGCTCCGCGCCGAGCCGCTGGTCGACGGTGTTCAGCGATTCCGGGACGCGCTACCGCGCGGACTTCGTGTGGGGACTGCTCCAGAAGCTCGAACCCGTCGCCTGACCTCGAAGCGCCCCGGCAGCGGCAGCGGGCATACGGTGATCCCCATGCAGCTCACAAAACTCGGACACGCCTGCGTACGCATCGACACCGGAAACGCCGTGATCGTCGTCGACCCCGGGGCGTTCAGCGAACCGGACGCCGCCGACGGCGCTGACGTCGTACTGATCACGCATGAGCACTTCGACCACGTGGTGCCCGAGCAGCTGCGGGCGAACCTCGCGCAGAACCCCGACCTCGAGGTCTGGGCGGCCCCGGCGGTCGCCGCGCTGTTCGCCGACCTCAAGGGGCGCGTCCGCGCCGTGACGCACGGCGACTCCTTCGACGTCGCGGGCACGCCCGTGCACGTGTACGGCGAGAAGCACGCGAACATCTACCGCGACCTGCCCGGCGTCGACAACGTCGGCTTCCTGATCGGCGGCCAGGTGTTCCACCCGGGCGACGCGCTGACCGTGCCGGAGGAGAAGGTGCCGACGCTCCTCGCGCCGATCGGCGCGCCGTGGCTGAAGCTCTCGGAGCTGATCGAGTACGTCCTGGAGGTCGACCCGCGGCGGGTGCACCCGATCCACGAGGCGCTGTTCAGCGAGATCGGCATGAACGGCACCGTGGCCTGGGTCGACAAAATCGTCGCCACGAAGACCCGGGAGATCACCAGGCTACTGCCCGGCGAGTCGGTCAAACTCGGCTGAGGATCTCCGCACGTCACGCGTCAGTGGACCCGTACACCCGCTGACCCTCGACGAATGTCTGCAGGACCTTCGTGTCACCGATCTCATCAGCCCGGCCCGCGAACGGGTCGCGGTCGACGACGATGAGGTCGGCGAGGTTGCCCACGCGGATGCTGCCGGTGTCGTCGAGGTGGTTCACGTAGGCGCTGCCGGCCGTGTACGCGGCCACGGCCGTGCCCAGGTCGATGCGCTGGTCCGCGATGAACACGGGGGAGTCCGAGCCGGGGTTGCGACGGTTGACCGCGGTGTGGACGCCGAGCCACGGGTTGGGGCTGCTGACCGGCCAGTCGCTGCCGGCGGCCAGGGTCGCGCCGCTGCGCGACAGTCCGGCGAAGGGGTACTGCCACTGCGCCCGCTCGTCGCCCAGGAACGGGATGGTGAGCGTGTCCATCTGCGCCTCGTGCGCGGCCCACAGCGGCTGGATGTTCGCGGTCGCGCCGAGTTTCGCAAAGCGCGCCACGTCGTCGGGGTGGACGATCTGGAGGTGCGCGAGGTGGTGCCGGTTGTCGGTCCAGCCGTTGGTGGTGCGGGCGGCCTCGACGGCGTCGAGGGCTTCGCGTACGGCCCGGTCACCGAGCGCGTGGAAGTGCACCTGGAAGCCGTGGGCGTCCAACTCGGCGACGTAGCCGCGCAGCGCCTCGGGGTCGATGAAGCTGATGCCGCTGTTGTCCGAGGCGCAGCCGCACTTGGTCAGGTAGGGGTTGATCATCGCGGCGGTGTGGTTCTCCGCGACGCCGTCCTGCATGATCTTCACGCTGCTCGCGTGGAAGCGCCCGGCCTGCCCGGCGGCCCTGCGCTCAAGGAGTTCGGGGATCTGTTCGGCACCGCGCGCGCGGTCCCACCACAGGGAGCCGACGACCCGCGCGGTCAGCCGCCCGTCCCTGGCCGCCGCGAGGTAGGCCGGGGTGGCGTCGGTGATGTTGGCGTGGCTGCCGAGCAGCGCGTCCTGCCAGGCGGTGATGCCCAGCGAGTGCAGGAGTTCCTGGGCCCGCAGCAGTGCGGTGATCTGCTCGTCGAGCGTGGTGACCGGCAGCAGGCGGCCGACGGTCTCCATCGCGCCTTCCTGGAGCATGCCCGTGGGGTTTCCGTCGGCGTCGCGTTCGATGCGTCCGTCGGACGGGTCGGGCGTACGGGCGTCCACTCCGGCCAGTTCGAGTGCCCGGGTGTTGACCCACGCGCCGTGGTGGTCGCAGTTGGGCAGGTAGACGGGCCGGTCGGAGACGACCGTGTCGAGGAACTCCTTGGTGGGGGTCCCGCCGGGGAAGGCGTCCAGGGACCAGCCGCCGCCGGTGATCCACTCCAGTCCGGGGTTGCCCGCCGCGTACTCCCCGATGATCCGCAGGTAGTCGTCGGCGTCCTCGCCTTCGCTCAGGTCGCACTGCCCCATCTCCATGCCGCCGCCCACCGGGTGGATGTGCGCGTCCTGGAAGCCGGGGAGGAGCAGCTTGCCCGTGAGGTCGACCACTTCGGTGCCGGGGCCGATGAGGTCGCGCACCTCATCGTGGCCGACCGCGGTGATGCGTCCGGCGGTGACGGCCACTGAGGTGGCGCGGCTGCGCGCGGCGTCGACGGTGTGGACGGGGCCGCCGGTGAAGACCAGGTCGGCTGTGGGGTGCGACATACGGGTGGTGCTCCTTGTCGGAAAAAAGTCGGCCGTACGGATGACTCACGCGTCCTGCGTGACCCGCGGGTCCGTGGAGAGCTCCAGCGCGTCGCCGTCGGTGCCGCGCCCGGTGGTGAAGTACGCCGACTTGCGCACGTACTTGGCCACGGCGGCCATCGCGAACCCGGAGACGACGATCGCGACCGGCACGCTGAGCATGAACCAGCCGTTGTCCGGGCTGAGTTCGAAGCTGTCGCTCATCGTGAGGTAGTTGTAGGCGAGGTAGCCGCCGGCGCCGAACAGGCACAGCGCGGACAGCGCCGGGATGACGACCGCGAGCAGTGCCTCACGCGGTCCGTCGCGCAGACTGGCCCGGTAGCGGACCGCGCAGGCGGTGGCGGTCAGCCCGTAGTAGAGGGCGACGATCAGGCCGATGGAGTTGACCGCGGCCAGGATCATGTCGCTGAGCTTGGGGATGCCGATGGCGAACAGGGCGACACCGGTGACGATCGCCATGATCAGCGCGGTGCCGACCGCCGGGGTCCCGTACTTCGGGTGGATCTTCGTCCAGACCGGGCCCATCGTGCTGTCCCGGCCCATCGCGAGCATGCCGCGGGCGGCGGGGATCACGCCGGACTGCAGGGACGCCACGGCGGAGAACATCAGGGCGAGCAACGGCAGCGAAGCCAGCGGCTCGTCGGCGATCTTCGCGCCGAGGTGGGTCAGGCCCTGCGGGCCGTTCTCCACCAGTTCGGCCAGGCCCATCTCACGCTGCATGGCGATCGCGCCGAACAGGAACAGGCCGAGCATCGCGAACAGGGCGATGAATCCGCCACGGGCCGCGTCGCCGGTCTTGCGGGTCTCCTCGGTGACGCTGAACGCCGAGTCCCAGCCCCAGTAGAAGAACACCGCCAGGACCAGGCCCTGGGCAAATCCCTTGGCGGAGTCGATCTCGAAGGGGTTGAGCCAGGAGAGGGAGAACGCGTTGTCGCCGGTGACCGCGCTGGTGTACGCCATGAAGATCACCGAGGCGACCAGCGTCACCCAGCCGGTGAGGAACCCGGCCCACGGACCCAGCGAGCGGCCGACCCAGACGTAGCCGTTGCCGCAGTTGGGCTCGTCCCGGTTGAGCCGGGCGTACGCCAGGGCGATGCCCAGGATCGGCACGATCGCCACAAGGAGCATCGCCGGGGACTGGAACCCGACGACCGCCGCGAGCGACCCCATGCCGATGCCGATGCCGATGCCGATGCTGGTGATCGGCGCGGTGCTCGACGCGGCGATCGCAACTCCGTCGGCCACGCCGAGGGAACGGCGCAGGACGGGGGGTCCTGAGGTGGAGACAGACATCAGCGGGGCTCCCGGAGAGCGAGGAGTGGACGTCCGGGCCTGCCCGGCGTTGCTGATCAAACACTTGGCGTCAAAGTTACGTCAATAGTGTTGACTTAAGGTTTTCCAGACTGACACGCTGACGGGGGCACGGGAAACGCAGTGGAAACCCCCGGCCACCACCAGAGGGACCGCACGCCATGACCGCCACACCCGACCGTGTTGTCGCCGAGCGCCGACGCCGTCGGCCCACCCGTTCGGGCACAGTCCTGACCACGGACCTCATCGTCGACTGCGCGCTGCGCCTGATCGGCGAACACGGCGCCGAGGGCCTGAGCGTGCGCCGCCTGGGCGCGGCCCTGGGCTGCGATCCGACGGCCGTCTACCGCTACTTCACCAACACCGACGATCTCCAACTGGCCATCGCCGACCGGATCATCGGCGACTCGATGCGCGGCTTCACCCCCGGGCCCGACTGGGTGGCGGCGCTGCGTGAGATAGCCCACCGCGTGTGCGCCGGATACCGCGCCCACCCGAAGGTCGCCGCGATGGCCGCGACGCGCGTCACCCGCCGGGAGAACGAGTTCCACGCAGTCGAACAGGGCATCGGGCTGCTGCGCGGGGCGGGCTTCTGCGACGCCGACGCCGTGCGGTTCTACCAGGCGTTCATCGACACGGTCCTGGGCCACTCGATACTCGAGGCGAACTTCCTGTCGCTGAGCGTGGAGCAGAAGGACGCCGACGAGCGGGCGTGGACCCAGGCCTACCGGGAACTCCCCGGGGAGACCCACCCGAACCTGGCGGCCGTCCGCGACGAACTGCGCACGATGGCGGCGAGTTCGTTCGAAACGTCAGTGGAACTGCTCCTCGCGGCACTGGTGGCGCAGGCACCGGACCGTAGCTGAAACATCACGAACGGCGGGGCCGCGCGCTCAGAGGGCGGTGGACTCCGCGGCGGTCTCGTTGTGGACGCCCGCGTACTCCTGGTCCGTCAGCTTCTGGATCGCCTCGACGACCTCGTCGACGATCTCGCGGCGGACCTTGCCGACGTCCTTGCGCTCGTAGTAGCGCGCGAAGTCCAGCGGTTCACCGAAGCGCACCGTCGGGCGCACGACCGGCTTGGGGACGTTGGAGCCGATCGGCTGGATCCTGTCCGTACCGGTCACGCCGACCGGGATGATCGGGCACCTGGCGGCCAGGGCCAGCCACGCCACGCCGGTCCGGCCGCGGTACAGCCGGCCGTCGCGCGAGCGGGTGCCCTCCGGGTAGATGCCGAACGCGCCGTCGCGCTGGAGCACGCCGAGCGCGGCCTCAAGTGCGGCCATCGCACCGCGCTTGGCGTCGCGCGGGACCGGGACGTTGCCGATCGCGCCGAAGAACGCCCTGTCCACCGCGCCCTTGACGCCGGTGCCCTCGAAGTACTCCGCCTTGGCCAGGAACGACACCCGGCGCGGCAGCGCCATCGGGATGACCATCGAGTCGAAGAACGACAGGTGGTTGCTGGCGATGATGACCGGCCCGGTGCGGGGCACGTTCTCCCGGCCTTCGACGTGCGGCCGGTAGATGAGCTTCATGGTGGGTTTGACCACCCCGTGCATGAAGTGCTCGAGCAGCACGGACATCCCCCTGCGGTGGTCTTCGACGGCTATCAAGGCTTGTGGGCAGGGAAAACGATAGCTGAGACCGGAAGGGCGAAGCGCGCCGCGTCCACCGTGCGGTCACTTTTCGTCTCACCGGTCTCACTCAGCGCAGTGCGCGGAAGCGCTTCCGCACGTCCTCGACCAGCGGTTCGGGCGCCTGCATGGCCGCGAAGTGGCCGCCGCGCGGCATGCCGGTCCCACGGGTGGCGTTGCAGTGCCGGGCCGACGGTCGCCGTCGTCGCGCTGCCGCCGGCCCGCCGTCAACCCGCTGAGCGCGCCGCCACCCAGTCGGCTAGGTAGGCAGGGAGTTCAGCGCCGGTGTCGGAGACCGGGGTGCCGGCCCGGGTCCGGAGCGGGACCACTCCGGCCCAGTGCGGCAGGTCCTGGTCCGCGGCGTCCTCGGACAGGCCGTGGTCCCGTACCTTCGCCGCGACCTGGTCGAGTTCCAGGACGAACAGCCCGGTCATCGCCAGTTCCTTGGCGTCCGGCTCGCGGCAGTCGGCGCTGCGCCCGGGGACCATGTGATCGAGGACCGCCGCGAAGCCGCGCCGCCGCGTCGCGACGTCGGTCACCTGGCGCAGCGGCCCGTGGGCGACCACGCAGCGGTAGTCCGCGGAGTGGTGCATCGCCGACCGGGACAGCACCAGGGCGTCGGTGTGGGTGACCGCGAAGGAGACGGGCAACCCCGCCGCACCGGCGTCGCGTACGGCGCGGGCCAGGTGGGAGCCGGTGGAGGCGTGCAGGTAGATCTCGGCCCCGGCGCGGCCGTAGACCAGCGGCAGGAGCTGGGGCTGCCCGTGTGCGATGAAGGAGAGGTGCCCTATGCAGGACTCGTCGAGGATCGCGTGGACGGTGTCGGCGTCGTAGCGCATCCGCTCGCGGTTTCGGGTGGGGGTCGTCGCGGGGGACGGGGGATAGGCGGGGGCCGCACGCTGCGGCTCAGTCCCGGACTGGATTCGGGTGGTCATCACAGCACCTCACTTTTTGTACT
This sequence comes from Kitasatospora sp. UYEF31, assembly GCF_057291755.1. Taxonomy (NCBI): domain Bacteria; kingdom Bacillati; phylum Actinomycetota; class Actinomycetes; order Kitasatosporales; family Streptomycetaceae; genus Kitasatospora; species Kitasatospora sp. UYEF31. Next base: position 5,314 of record NZ_JBXAWK010000019.1, on the reverse strand, counting down.
AGCACAAACACTGGAATGCGCCAGTACAATGACGCATCCTGTGATGCAGCGTCAAGCTCCTTTCGTCACCGAATCGTCTCCGAGGAGTCCCCTTGCCTCCCGTCGGCCGTACCGCCTCCGACATCGCCACGTCCGTCGAGCAGGACCTGCACACGGGAAAGCTCGCCCCCGGCGACGCGCTGCCGCCGGTGCGCACCCTCGCGGCGCGGCTGGCGGTCAGCCCCACCACGGTGGCCGCCGCCTACCGGCTGCTCCGGGACCGGGGCATCGTGGAGACGGCCGGCCGCGGGGGTACGCACGTACGATCGCGTCCTTCGTCGACGCCGCGGAACGTGCTGGGCCCGGCCGCGCCGCCCGGGGCACGCGATCTCTCCGTCGGGGAGCCCGACCCGCTGCTGCTGCCCGCCCCGCTTTTTCCGGACCCGGTGACGTGGCGTCCGCTGTACAACCACGCCCCGGTGTATCCGCCGCTGGCCGGGGCCGCGCGGGTGCGGTTCGCCGCCGACGGCGTCCCGGCCGATCATCTGGCGGTGACTTCCGGGGCGCTGGACGCGATCGAACGCGGGCTGCTCGCGCACCTGCGTCCCGGTGACAAGGTGGCCGTCGAGGATCCGGGCTGGGCGAACCTGCTGGATCTGCTCGCCGCGCTCAGCCTGGTGCCGTACGCGGTCCCGGTCGACGACGACGGGCCGCTGGCGGAGGCTGTGGACGCGGCGTTGAAGGCCGGGTGCCGGGCGGTTGTGATCACGTCCCGGGCGCAGAACCCGACGGGCGCTTCGGTGTCGGCCGGGCGGGCGGCGCAACTGCGCGGCGTCCTCGCCGCGCATCCGGAGACGCTGGTCCTGGAGGACGACCACGGCAACGACATCGCCGGGACGGAGCTGGCGGTGACCGTCGGGTCCACCGCGCACTGGTTGTACGTGTGTTCGGCTTCCAAGGCGTACGGCCCTGATCTGCGGTGCGCGGTGGTCGCAGGTGACCAGGTGACGGTGGGCCGGATCACCGGTCGGCAGCGGCTGGGGCCGGGGTGGGTGAGTCATGCGCTGCAGCACGCGGTGGCCGCGGCGTGGACTGATCCGGCGACGCGGGCGCTGGTGCGGCGGGCGCGGGAGGTCTATGCGGCGCGGCGGGTGATGCTGGTCGACGCGCTGGCCGACAAGGGGTTCCCGGCCCATGGGAAGTCCGGGATCAACGTGTGGGTTCCGGTGCGCGACGAGGCGGAGACGGTGGCGAAGATGCTGCTGTCCCATTTGGTGGTGGCGCCTGGGGCGCGCTACCGCATCCGTTCGGGCCCGGCGGTGCGGATCACTGTGGCCACGCTGACACAGCCGGAGGCGGTGTGGGTGGCGGAGGCGGTGTCGGCCTACGTGTTCGAGCCGTGGCTGCTGCGGACAGTCTGAACGGGCAGGGCTGGCAGGACGGGGAGGGCAAAAAACGCCGGGCACGGGGGACGTTCCCGTACCTGGCGTTCTTGGACCTGGATGGTCTTACCGGCGGCGGAACTTCACCAGCAGGACGACCACGACGATCAGGATGATGATGAGGATGATCCCGCCGAAGAGGAACTTCCCGATCTTCTTGAAGAAGCCCTTCTTCTTTTTCTTCTTCGCCTTCTTGGTGACCGACTCGCTGCCCTTGGCCACGTGACCGGCTTGCGCCACGGTCCCGGTGCTCGCGGCGGCGGCCAGCGGGGTGGTGTTCCCGGCGGTTCCGCTCACCGAGGAAGGCGCGGCGGCGGCACGCGTGACGCTCTGGGTGGGGGCTGCGGAGGCGGGCCCGGCGGCCAGCCCGAAGGCGATCAGGAGTGCGACGAGCACGCCCGCGGTTCTGTACTTGGCGGTACCGATCATTTACAGCCCCCATGTCTCACGTTGTGTGCACTGGCCGGAACCTCCCGCGTCGCGTCGCGGATCAGGTTCGGCGGTGCGAGGTTACAGGCACCCCTGCCCGTCGCATCGGGGGATACGCCCCACGTTTCGCGGGAGTCCCGTCAGTCTTTGTACTCCGGTGCCCGCTTCTCCCTGCGGGCTTCGACCGCCTCTTCGAAGTTGCGGGTGGTCAGGCGTACGTACAACTGGGCCTGGCCTTCGTAGTCCATGTGCGAGTGCATGCTGCCGGCCTCCAGGCCGGCCCACAGGGTCCGTTTGGTCACTTCGACGCCGACGCGGCTGAAACCCGCGATGCGGTCGGCGAGGTCGAAGCATGCGCCGAGGAGTTCACCGGCGGGGACGGTGCGGGAGACCAGGCCGATGCGCATGGCTTCGTCGGCGTCGACGTCGCGCCCGGAGAGCATGATCTCGAAGGCCCGGGAGGAGCCGATCGCGCGCGGCAGTACATAGCTGAGGCCCAGTTCGCTGGCGGTGAGCCCGTTGTTGATCCCGGCGGCGCGGAAGTACGCGGTGTCGGACGCGAGGCGGATGTCTGTGGCGGCGGCGAGGCAGAACCCGCCGCCGATGGCCGGGCCGTTGACGGCGGCGATGACCGGCTGGTGCATTTTGCGCAGGGCGTGGATGACGTCGTCGAGGATGCCCAGCGAGCGGCGCGCTATCGATGTCTTGGTCAGGCCGCCGATGCCGGGGATGTGCCCGGAGCCCTCCAGGTCGGCGCCGGAGCAGAAGCCGCGGCCCGCGCCGGTGAGGACGACCACGCGGGTGTCGTTGTCGGCGCTGACCTCCTCCAGGGCCTCGCGGAACGGCACCATCACGTCGAATGACATGGCGTTCAGGCGTTCGGGCCGGTTGAGGGTGATGAGGGTGGTGTGCGGGCGGGGCTTCTCGATGAGCACGTAGGACATGAGGCCTCGTTCAGGTATGCGGGGCGGGGCGCCGGATGCCTCTGATCGCACCGGAAAACCCGCACATAATCAAGCTTCCTGTCTACTTCTCCCTGGCCGGCGGCCCGGGAGGCCACCGGCAAAACGGTGGCGGCCGTACGCCCCGCTTTGACAGGCTCGGCCCGCGGACAGACCGGCCCGCGGACAGCTCGACCCACAGACAGTCCGGCCCACAACTATCAGCGGAGCGCACCGTGCAGGTAGCCATCGTCACGTTCGACGGTTTCAACGAGATCGACAGTTTCGTCGCCAACAGCATCGTCAACCGGGCGGTGGGGATCCGGGCCTACATAACCACCCCGACGCCGACCGTCACCTCGCTCAACGGCGTCGAGACCACCGGCCAGCGACCGCTGGAGTTCGCCACCGAGGCTGACGTGGTGCTGATCGGGTCGGGTTCCAAGACCAGGGACGTCGTACGGGACGACAGCCTGATGGAGCGACTCGTGCTCGACCCGGAACGCCAGTGGATCGGCTCACAGTGCTCGGGCGCACTGGTCCTGGCGCGGCTCGGCCTCGTCGACGGCATGCCGGTGTGCGCGGACGCGACGAGCAAGCCGTTCGCGGAGGCGGCCGGCCTGACCGTGCTCGACCAGGCGTTCCACACGCGCGGCCGGATCGCGACCGCCGGGGGCTGCCTGGCCTCGCAGTACCTGGCCGCGTGGGCGATCGCGCGGACGGTCGGCGAGGAAGAGGCGCGGCGCGCGCTGGAGTACGTCGCACCAGTGGGCGAGGAGAACGTCTTTGTGGAGCGGGCACTGAAACACGTGCGGTGACCGGCACTGCGGGCAGGTGACTGACAGTGAGATGACGCATGGCCTGACGTGCACTCAGGACCGAGCGGCACAGGGCCTCGTGTCACAGGTCACGCGACCCCATCACCGCTGGTCGACACGTGTCGAGCGGGGAGTGACCGGGACGGGTGATCCTGGTCTCAGAGCCCGCCCGTACGCCATACGCGCCCGTACGGCTCGATGGATGAGGGATACATTCTGTGACGGCCGGTCGGCCTGCGACGGCCGTCGGACGACGTGACTTCGCGGAAGCACTGGCGCGACGTCGGACGGTGGCGTTCCCCCGCAGCCCGACCGGCCCATCACGTCACTCCGCACCACCCAGGAGATACCTCCGGATGCGCATCCCCACTTCACAGCGCTTCGCGTACGGCGTCCTCGCCACCACGCTGACCTTCGGCGCGGCCACCACCGCGTTCGCGCCGGCCGCACAGGCCGGGATCTTCGTCACCTCGATGCTCTCCGACGCCTCGGCGACCCGCAGCACCGACGGCGTCTACACGCTGAGCTGGGACAAGAAGAACGGCGCGAAGTACGTCGACGTGTACGCGTCGACCGACCCCACCGACGACGGCGTCCTGTTCATGGACGCGGTCAAGGTCGCCACCTCGACCACCGAGTCGGCCACCGTCACCGGACTCGACCCGGCCAAGCGCTGGTACTTCGAACTGGTCCCCAGCAACCAGCAGTTCAAAGGCCTGCCGGTCGCCGTGCGCGGCCTGGGCCTGCAGACCGCGCCCAACGCCCGCGACCTGGGCGGCTACACGACCAAGGACAAGGCACACGTGCGCTGGGGTCAGGTCCTGCGCACCGACGCGCTCGGCAAGGCCAACGCCTCCGACGTCGCCAAGCTCGGCAACCTGAAGCTCAAGCAGGCCGTCGACTTCCGCACACCCGGCGAGATCGCCTCCGACCACGCGGACATCCTGCCCGCCGGTGTCACGCCGATCGCCTCGCCGGTCACCGACCGGGGCATGTTCCTGACGATGACGGGCGCGATCGGCTCAAAGGACCCGGTCAAGCAGGAAGCGATGCTCGGCGGCGGCAAGTCCGAGCAACTGCTCAAGGACATCTACACGTCCTTCGTCACCGACTCCGCGTCCCGCGCGCAGTTCGCGGAGACGCTGCGCCTCATCGCGCAGGGCGACGTGACCCTGTTCCACTGCACCTCGGGCAAGGACCGCACCGGCTGGATGAGCTACATCCTGCTGACCGCGCTCGGTGTGTCGGAGGAGGACGCGAAGACGGACTACCTGGCGAGCAACGAGTTCCGCGCCACGGCCGACAAGGCCACGCGTGACCAGATGAAGCAGTACGGGATGATGCAGAACCCCGACCTGCTGATCCCCCTGCAGATCGTCAGCTCCGACTACCTGCAGGCCGCACTGGACGCCGTCAAGGCGAACTACGGCACCGTGGACAACTACATCACCAAGGGTCTGGGCGTCGACCGACTGACCCTGCTTCAGCTGAAGGTGAACCTGCTCGTCAAGTAAGCGAGGCGAGCGGTAGTAGGCCGGGCGGGGGGGGGGGGGCCCCCCCCGGGGGGGCCCCCCCCCCCCGGGGGGGGGGGGGGGGGGGGGCCCGGCCCGGGGGGGGGGGGGGGGGGGGGGGGGGGGGGGCCCCCGCCGGGGGGGGGGGGGGGGGGGGCTACCCGGCCGGGTGGGGGACCGGTGGGCCAAGCGGG
>NZ_JBXAWK010000018.1:0-103493 GCF_057291755.1 Kitasatospora sp. UYEF31 | reverse complement strand
AAGCACGGCATCGATCCGCTGACCGCCCTACGTGACCTCTTCGCCGGGCGGCCGTGGATGCTGCCCACGGCCAGCTGAGACCCCTAAATAGTTACCCAGGGATGCGGACAATTCCCCAGGGCGTGGAAGGTCAGCGCGGACACCGGTGGCAGCAGACTCACCAGAAGCCAGGCGTAGGGTTCGTTGACCCCGGGCGAAGACCCAGCCAGGCCGGCCAGGGTGGTGGCCAGAGTCAGAAGCGCGGCGGTGCGCCGGTTGACGACGGAGGTCCAAAGGGTCTAGGTGAGCGCGGCGGCTACGCCAACCGTGGTGATCGCGAACGGCTTGTACGCCGCCCAGCCCGGCAGGCCGATGATGTTGGCGAGCCGCCCGCCTAGCCAGAACCAGCCTGGTGGGTACAAGGTCGGGAGGTCCGCGTAGTTCATGTCGGACAGCGAAGTCGTCGACGTCATCCGGGTGAAGAACTGCATCCGGAATCCGCCGTCGCCGTCCAGCCCTTGGTGGAACCAGCGGGTGCCGTGCAGCGGGAGCGCCAGAACCAGGGTGGGCAGGGCGGAAGAGGTCGCCCAGACGACTACTTCGGACCCGAACCGCCACGGCCGGCCGTGCACCATGAGCGCGGCCACGATCAGCAGGAGGACCAGCGACCCCAGCGTGACCAATTCCGCGGTCACGTTCGACGGTTCGGGGATCTCAGTCCTCTGGATTCCGAGCTGAGCCGCCACGCTGGTAGCGGAGGCGACTGCTGTCGCCGCTCCCATCCGGGCCAGGAGGAGGCCGGGACGTGCGGAGAGCAGGCATTCGCGGGTTTCTTCCCCCGGTAGGGGTGGAGGGTCTCCGGTGGCGCTCCGGGCCGGGGCTTCCCAGCCGAGGTTCGCGAGGAAGATTGTGAGAGTCACTGCGGGCCAACGAATCAGCGGGGTCCCTGGTTACTCCCGTAGCGTTCTTTCAAAGGGGCTCCCTGACATGTCAGGGAGCCCCTTTGTGCGCTGGAAAACAGCCCTCGACCTCAGCCCTTGAGCCGGGCCATCCACGCCTCGACCTCGGTGGACGTGGTGGGCAGGCCGTCCGACATCACGCGGTTGCCGTCTGCCGTGACCAGGACGTCGTCCTCGATGCGAACGCCGGTGCCGCGGAGCTCGGCGGGCACCGTCAGGTCGTCGGGCTGGAAGTACAGACCGGGCTCGACGGTGAGGACCATGCCGGCCTCCAGGTCGCCCGCGGCGTAGGTTTCGGTGCGGGCCTGCGCGCAGTCGTGCACGTCCAGGCCGAGCATGTGGCCGGTGCCGTGCAGCGTGTAGCGGCGCTGGAGCCCGAGCTCCAGGACCTTCTCCACGGGACCTTCGAGGATGCCCCACTCGACCAGGCCCTCAGCCAGCGTGTGCTGGGCGGCGTCGTGGAACGCCGTGAACGGGTTCCCCGGCCGCACTGCCGCGATGCCCGCCTGCTGGGCCTTCCAGACCAGGTCGTAGACCTTGCGCTGGACATCGGTGAACTGCCCGGAGACCGGGAGTGTGCGGGTGACGTCGGCGGTGTAGAGGGAGTGCGTCTCGACACCGGCGTCCATCAGCAACAGGTCGCCGTCCTTGACCTTGCCGTCGTTGCGCATCCAGTGCAGCGTGCAGGCATGCGGTCCGGACGCGGCGATGGTGCCGTAGCCGACGTCGTTGCCCTCGACGCGGGCGCGCAGGAAGAACACGCCTTCGACGTAGCGCTCGGACGTGGCCTTCGCCTTGTCCAGGGTCTCCACGACGTCCTCGAAGCCGCGGACGGTCGAGTCGACCGCCTTCTGGAGCTCGCCGATCTCCCACTCGTCCTTCACCAGACGGAGTTCGTCAAGTACGGAACGCAGCTCCTCGTCATGGTGTTCGTCGGTGGCGAGTGCCGCGTCCAGGTCCGGGGCGTGGCTGCGGAGCAGTCGGGTGTGCGCGGGTTTGGCCGCGGTCAGCTCCTCGACCAGCTTGTGGACGTCGCGGCAGGGGACGCCGTACAGCTGCTCGGCCTCGGTGAGGCTGTTGCGGCGGCCGGTCCACAGCTCCCCGTAGCCGCTGAGCCAGAACTCGCCGTTCTCCCGGCTGGAGCGCGGGACGAGGTACAGCGCGGCGTCGTGGCCGCCCCCGGCGCGTGGTTCGAGGACCAGGACGCCCATCTCCGACTGGTCACCGGTGAGGTACACGTATCCGGTGGACGGTCGGAAGGGGTACTCGGTGTCGTTGGACCGGGTCTTGAGCGCGCCCGCCGGGACGACCAGCCGCTCGCCCGGGAAGCGCGCGGACAGTGCGGCGCGGCGCTTGGCCGCGTACGGGGACTGCTCCGCGGGTTCGAGGTCGCGCCGCTCGGTGTCGGCCCAGCCCGTCTTCATGAAGGTGTCGAGGTCCGCGGAGACGCCCTTCGGGTAGAGCCCGTTGCGCCGGCCGGAGTGGGCGACCTTCTCCTCGGTCGGTTCCTGCTGCTGTTCCGGTGTCTGCTCGGCCACGGGTTCTCCGCCTCCTTGGATACTCAAGTCTTGGGCCGGTTTGCGACCCCATTCATCGTATGTCCCTCGACTGCGGCTGTGGACTGGTGTGCGAGGACAGGAGCGGAGTGGTGGGTGCGGGCAGGACTGGGCCAGCGTGGGGGGATGTCGTTCCGAGCGCTTGTTACCGTCAAGTAATGAGACAGGTCCCACAAGTGACTGACTCTTCGTCAGATGCCGATTAGAGTCACGCGCGGTACGCAACAAAGCGTGCTGGGGGCGGTGTTCCCCGCGGGGTGGTGTGACTGAGGAGGATCTGTGAAGGGCGTTGTCTTCGACGGTAAAGAAGCTCAGGTCGTCAGTGACCTGGAGGTTCGTGACCCGGGTCCCGATGAGGTCCTGGTGAAGATCGGCGCCGCAGGTCTGTGCCACAGCGACATCAGTGTCCTCAACGGCACCATCCCTTTCCCGCCGCCGGTGGCCCTGGGCCACGAGGGCGCGGGAGTGGTCGAAGCGGTCGGCGACCTGATCAAGCACGTCAAGCCCGGTGACCACGTCGCGCTCTCGACGCTGGCCTCCTGTGGGTCCTGCCGCGAGTGCGACCGCGGCCGTCCCACCATGTGCCGCAACAGCTTCGGCCAGCTCAACCAGCCGTTCACCCGCAACGGTGAGCCGGTCTACAACTTCGCCGGCCTCTCGGTCTTCGCCGAGAAGATCGTGGTCAAAGGCGTCCAGGCGGTGAAGATCTCCAAGGAGATCCCGCTGGCCTCCGCCGCATTGATCGGCTGTGGCGTGCTCACCGGCGTCGGTGCGGTCCTGAACCGCGCCAAGGTGCAGCCGGGCGACACCGTCGCGGTGATCGGCACCGGCGGCATCGGCCTCAACGTGATCCAGGGCGCACGCCTCGCCGGTGCCACGCGGATCATCGCGATCGACACCAACCCGGACAAGGAGGCGGTGGCCCGCGAGTTCGGCGCCACCGACTTCATCAACGCCCGTGAGGTCGAGAACACAGTCGGGACCGTCCAGAAGATGACCCGCGGCGGCGTCGACCACGCCTTCGAGTGCGTGGGCCACCCCAAGGTCACCGAGGACGCCATCGCGATGCTCGGCTGGTCCGGCCAGTGCGTCATCCTCGGCATGCCCAAGGGGACCGACACGGTGTCCTTCGCCCCCGCGTCGTTCTTCCTCGACAAGTCGATCCTGGGCTGCCGCTACGGCTCGTCGCGCCCGCAGTACGACATCGCCCGCTACGCGGACCTCTATCAGCGGGGCGCGCTGAAGCTCGACGAGCTGGTGACCAAGACGTACGCGCTGGAGGACTTCCACCAGGCGGTTGAGGACGCCGAGGCGGGCAAGGTCGCGCGCGGGGTGTTCGTGTTCTGAGTCTGCTGAAGTCTGATGAACCGCCGCGGTGGTGGTTGAGAGTGCGCACAGGTGTGGGCCGTTCCGGAGTTCTCGGGGCGGCTCACACCTTTTCTGTCGGTGGGCTGGTGCGCGGGCGGGCCGAGGTGGTCTGGGGCGGGGCCCGTCACGTCGCGATGTGCTGTACGTGACAATCCAGGACTTCGCTCCCGCGCCACTCCGGTCGTCACTCGAATGACTGTTGTTTCCTGCATCCGATTCAGTGACACCGTGGATCTGCCGATGCTCCGACGGTTGGCATCGCCGGAAGATGGGAAGCTGTCATGGGTCTCGGAAGCACAGTCCGCAAGCGCCTCGGTCGCTGGGAGGTGCCAGCCGCCGAGCTGTACCGGGCGGCATTCGTGGACTTGGACCAGTTGGTCGCGTCGTTCTCAGATATCGGTCCCGTGCGGCGGATCCTGGAGATCGGCTGTGGCGAAGGGGCCGTCGCCGACCGACTGGTCACAGCCTTCCCCGAGGCCGACTACCTCGGCATCGACCTCTGCCCGGAGCCGGGGCGGTTGTACCAAGGGGATCGCGGCAGGGCGGAGTTCCGGCCGATCCTTTCCGGCCAGTTGGTTTCGGAAGAGCCCGAACCGTTTGACCTCGTCCTTGTGGCCGACGTCCTCCACCACGTGCCGCTCGCCGCCAGGCCCGCTCTGTTGCGGGACGCGGCGAAACTGACCGCCCCGGCGGGGACGTTCATCCTCAAGGACTGGGATCGCGCCATGGGCATCCCACACATGATGTGTTATCTGTCGGACCGTTACCTGTCCGGCGACCGCACGGTCGCGTTTGCCAACGCGGCGGAACTCGAACTCCTCCTCTCGACGGAGATGCACGGATTCGAGCAAGTCGACTTCCAGCACGTCGGGCCGTGGCGGAACAACTTGCTCTTCGTCCTGCGCCGACCGGCAGTGGAGGCGCGACTCCCCGTGGGGCTGTGAAGGGAATTGCCCATTCTCGAATTACCGCAGGATACCCCGAAGGGGTTTTGGCATGGATGTACGTGAACTCTCAATTCAGGGTGCCTGGGCGTTTACCCCGCGCCCGTTCCGCGATGACCGTGGAGTTTTCCTGGAGTGGTACAAAGCGGAAAGCGTCGAAGCGGCAGTCGGCCACCCGTTGTTGCTCGCGCAGGCCAACCACAGTGTCTCGAAGCGGGGTGTGCTGCGCGGGATCCATTTCGCCGACGTCCCGCCGGGGCAGGCCAAGTACGTCTACTGCCCGTCCGGGGCGGTCCTCGATGTAGTCGTCGACCTCCGGACGGGGTCGCCGACCTTCGGCCGCTGGGAGTCCGTGCTACTGGACGACGTGGACCGGCGGGGCGTCTATCTGGCAGAGGGGCTGGGGCACGCCTTCCTGGCACTCACCGAGGGGGCGGTTGTGACCTACCTGTGCTCGTCGTCGTACGCGCCGGCGCGGGAGCACGGGATCCATCCGTTGGATGCGGATCTCGCCATCTCCTGGCCGAGGGATTCCGACTGGAATCTTTCCGAGAAGGACGTGCAGGCGCCGACATTGGCCGAGGCTCTGCGGACTGGGATTCTTCCCGAATTCGCCGAGTGCAGCAAATATTATAAAAATGCCGTCCCGGTCTGACGGATTTCTTCCCGGCCCCGAGTATCGCTACCGTGACGGCCCATGAAAGCCCTTGTACTGGCCGGTGGATCAGGAACGCGGCTGCGGCCGATCACCCACACCTCAGCGAAGCAGCTCATCCCCGTCGCGAACAAACCCGTCCTGTTCTACGGGCTGGAGGCGATCCGGGACGCCGGAATCAAGGAGGTCGGGATCGTCGTCGGCGACACCGCGGCCGAGGTGCGGGCGGCGGTGGGCGACGGTTCGGAGTTCGGCCTCGACGTCACCTACATCCCGCAGACCGCGCCGCTGGGGCTGGCCCACGCGGTGCTGATCGCGGAGGACTACCTCGGTGACGCGCCGTTTGTGATGTACCTCGGCGACAATTTCCTGCTCGGCGGCATCAACAGTTTCGTGGACGAGTTCCGCTCCGGCGGCGCGGACGCCTCGATCCTGTTGACCAGGGTCGCCGACCCCCGGCAGTTCGGTGTCGCCGAACTGGACGCGCGGGGCCGGGTGGTGGCCCTCGTGGAGAAGCCGGCGGTGCCCCGCAGCGACCTGGCACTGGTGGGCGTCTACCTCTTCAGCCCGCTGATCCACGACGCAGTACGGGCGATCACCCCCAGCGCGCGGGGTGAGCTGGAGATCACCGAGGCGATCCAGTACCTGATCGACCACAAGCGGACAGTCGTCCCGCACCTGGTGTCGGGCTACTGGAAGGACACCGGGCGGGCCGAGGACCTCCTGGAGTGCAACCGGAAGGTGCTGGAGACCTTCGAAGCGGATGTGCGCGGATCAGTCGACGCGGAGAGCCGGATCGTCGGCCGGGTCGTGGTCGAAGCGGGGGCCTCGATCATCCGGTCCGTGGTGCGCGGACCAGTGATCATCGGCGCGGGGACGACCGTGGTGGACTCTTACATCGGTCCGTACACCTCGGTGCACCACGACTGCCGGATCGAGAACACCGAGATCGAGCACTCGATCATCCTCGCGTCCGCGGAGATCAGCGGAGTCCTGCGCATCGAGGACTCACTGATCGGCCGCAGCGCTTCGGTGAGCGCCGCCGAGGAGCGGCCCAAGGCCCACCGGCTGATGATCGGCGACCACAGCCGCGTTTCCGTCGCCTGACGGAACCGCTGACGGAACCGCTGACGGAACCGCTGACGGAACCCCTGGCGGAACCCCTGACAGGACCACTGACAGGACCACTGGCGGGGCGGCTGATGGAACGGCCGACGAAACATCTGACGGAAAATCAGAAGAGCGGAAGCATCATGCGTTTGCTGGTAACCGGTGGCGCCGGATTCATCGGCAGCCACTTCGTCCGCAGTTGCCTCGGATCGGCGTACCCGGACCTGGGCGGCGTCGAGGTGACCTGCTTCGACAAGCTGACCTACGCGGGGAACCCCGCCAACCTCACAATGGTCGAGGGCGATCCGCGGTACTCCTTCGTCCATGGGGACATCGCCGACGGCGACCTTCTTGAGCAGGTCCTCCCGGGGCATGACGCCGTGGTGAACTTCGCGGCCGAAAGCCACGTGGACCGGTCGATCGACAGTGCAGCCCCGTTCATCGCCACCAATGTCGCGGGCACCCAGACCCTGCTCGAAGCAGCGTTGAAGTGCGGGGTGCCGCGGTTCGTGCAGGTCTCGACGGACGAGGTGTACGGATCGATCGCTTCGGGCTCCTGGACCGAGACCCAGCCCCTGGCACCCAACTCCCCTTACGCGGCGTCGAAGGCGGGCGGCGACCTCATCGCGCTGTCCTACGCCCGGACGTACGGCATGAACGTCAGCGTCACCCGCTGCACGAACAACTACGGGCCCCACCAGTTCCCGGAGAAGGTCGTGCCGCTCTTTGTGACCAACCTCCTCGACGGGTTGTCGGTCCCGCTGTACGGGGACGGCTTGAACGTCCGCGACTGGCTGCACGTCGACGACCACTGCCGGGGGATCGCGCTCGTCCTGGCCAAGGGCGCGGCCGACGAGGTGTACCACATCTCCGGCGGGCGGGAGCTGAGCAACCGGGATCTGACGGCCCTTCTCATCGAGGCCTGTGGGGCCGACTGGGGCTCCGTGGTCGCAGTCGGGGACCGCAAGGGGCACGACCGCCGATACAGCCTGGCGGACACGAAACTGCGCGCGATGGGCTACGCCCCCCGTACGGACTTCGAGACCGGCATCGCCGAAACAGTGCGCTGGTACCGCGAGAACCGCACGTGGTGGGAGCCGCTGAAGAACCGGCTGGTGACGGCGTGACCGGCAGCTACGCGGCGCTGGTGACGGGGGCCCGGGGGCAGCTCGGGCAGGAACTGGCCGGGCTGCTCGCCCGGGACCCCGGCTGCGCCTCAGTCACCGCGTACGGACGTGACCGCCTGGACATCACCGACGCCGGACAGACGGCAAAAGTGGTCGGGGAGTGTGCGGACCGGGCCGACGGCCGACGCCTGGTCGTCTTCAATACGGCCGCGTACACCGCCGTGGACGCGGCGGAGACCGAGGGCGCGGCGGCCCACGCCGGCAACGCACTCGGGCCCCTGCACCTCGCCGACGCGTGTGCCGAACACGGCGGAACGCTGGTCCACATTTCCACGGACTACGTCTTCGCGGGGGATGCGACGGTGCCCTACCCGACGGACGCGCCGACGGAGCCGCGGACCGTGTACGGGAAGACCAAAGCCGAAGGCGAAGCCAGTGTGCGGCAAATCCTCCCGGAGGATTCCTATGTCGTACGTACGGCCTGGGTGTACGGGGCGCACGGCGGCAACTTCGTCAAAACCATGATCCGGCTCGCCGCCGGGCGCGACACCGTCGACGTGGTGGACGACCAGTGGGGCCAGCCGACCTGGACCGGAGACCTGGCCCGCGGCCTGGCGGACATTGCTTCGACAGCTCCCGCCCCCGGCGTCTACCACTGCGTCAACCAAGGGTCGGCGAGCTGGTACGACCTGGCCCGCGCGGTCTTCGACGGCATCGGAGCGGACCCGGGCCGGGTCAGGGCGGTCGGCAGTACGGCGTTTCCCCGGCCCGCGCCGCGTCCCCGGTTCAGCGTGCTCGACACCGCGCAGTGGACCACTGCGGGGCTGCGGCCGATGCCGCCGTGGCGGCACGGTCTGCAACGGGCCCTGCTGGAGATCCGCGGGTGAGTCAGGCCAGCCCCGGAGCGAAGTGGAACCGTACCTGGCAGGCAGTCGAGAACGTTGTGCGTGACGGCTCCGGTGCCCTCCGGAAGCTTGCCCCACTGAGGTAAGGAATCTCTGTGCTGTCGACTACCGAGCCGCTGGCGGAGCTTGTCGATCATCATGCCCCGGCTCCGGTCGCTCTGACCCCGGTCATTCCGGAACCGGGCGAGCCGATGACAAGCCGGCTGCCCCGTTGGGGGATCGCCGCGGAAGTGGTCGTCGCAACGAGTGTCGCACTGCTGTCGACAGCCTGGAGCAGCACGATCGAGGTCGATCCACTGGACCGGATCGGACAGGTCAGCGCGCTCGCCCAACTCCAACTCCGCTACTCCGTACCGGCTCTGGCCCTCATCGGCGTACTGATCCTCGCGTATTACCGCTTCGGCCGGACCCCTGCGGGGGAGGGCCGGTTCGACCTGGCTGTCCAGCTTTGCTGCGCAGCCTTGGCGGGTTTGTTCGGAGCCTTCGTCGCGGGCGGGGTCGTGACAGCCCTACTCGGCACTCCGTGGCCGCTCAACGGTACTGGCGGCGATGTCGGCACACTCTCCTGGTGGGCGCACGACCTGATGGAGGGAAAGCCCAGCCCCGCGCCGCTGTATCCGCCGATGATTCCGCATCTGCTGGGTTTCTGGGCGCAGTACGTGCGCGACGGGAACACCGTGTACGCGTACAAGGACTTGCAGATCGGGCTGACCGCCCTGGCCGGTCCCGCCGTCTATCTCGCCTGGCGGGTGCATTTCCGTCCCCTGTGGGCACTGCTTGTCGGCGTTGTCGCCGCAGTCCCGCTGATTGAGCCCTACAAGCCCTACCCGGGGTTGCTGCTCGCAGTCTTCATCCCCGCTGTGATCCGGGGTGTCGCAGTGCTGCGCCAGGCGGGGGAGCTCCGACTGCGTGCTGTTGTACTGCGAGGTGCAGCCCTCGGAGCGCTGCTCGGGCTCCTCTTCCTGACGTATTCGGGCTGGTTCCTGTGGTCGGCTCCCGGAGTGCTGGCAGCCTGCCTGGTCTTCCTGCCATGGCGGACGGCGATGCGCAGAGGGCTGCTTCTGCTGGGGTGCGCTGTGACGGCCTTCCTCCTTGTGGCCGGCTCATATCTGGCGGACATGCTGGCGTCAGCCGGTACGGTCGACGCCTACTTCTACTTCGACGTCTGTGCCGATCCCGCGTATTTCACGATGTGGCGCTCAGGGTTGCCGGGAGTGACCGGCCCCTGGCCGCCGTCGGGTGAACTCGGCGGAGTCGATCTGTTCACCTTCCTGCTCCTTTTGGGGGTCGGCGCGGCGGTCGCCTTCGGTTTCGGCCGTACCGAGGTTGCGGTGGTGGCATTGTGCATCGGCGGCGCCTGGCTACTGCGCTTCTACTACGCATCCGTCATGTACGACGACAAAGCGGTGCAGTTGTACCCGAGGACTTCGTACGAACTGCTCTACGGCTGCCTGCTGCTGTGTGGGTTCGCGGTCTTCCTGTGGTGGCGTCGAAGCGGGCCGGATGCGGCGGGCGGCCGCCGGGCCGTCGCGATCGGTGGCTTTGTCGTTGCGGCCTTCTTCTTCGCTCTTGTGGGCTCGTCCAGCGCCGGGAAAGGGATGCCGGATAACCGGAAGCCGGCCTCGACGGGCAGTCTGGCGTATAACGCGCATTCGCTGCGGAGCGCCGAAGGCAGATGTCCGCGGTACGCCCCGGGCGGGAATTGCGGCGGCGATGTCGTGTTGCCCTGGTCGGCGGAGGCGGAGAACGTCCGAAATATTGAGATGGCACTCACCCCCGCCGAAAAGGAGGACCCCATGGCGTACTGCAACTCGGGGGTCAGCCGCGGTGCGGAATATGGTGATCCGCCGGAGAAGTGAAACCAGCGCAGCGGTTTCAAACGGTGGGTACAGCAAGCTGCCGCTAGGAATTAATCCAACTTCTCATCCGTAGACGTGGACCACGGCGGGGCTGGGGCCGATGCCGCCGCGGCGGACGTACGGCGGGTAGGTTTCGAGCAGCCCAACGGCCTCCGGCTCGGTGATGTGCTCCAGAGCATGTGCGCACACGAGGGAATCTAAAGTGGTTTTGCGGCCCTGCCGTGGTCGGTCATCCGTTCTCAAGCATTTCCGCATGCGGATGGGAGTTGCTGCTCAGAGGTCGCGGAGGGGCGGCCGCAGGCATCTTGACCCGCCCCGGACGGATCAGCAGCGCGGCGATTCCGGCCAGTGCGACATCCGACAGCGTGAACAGAACCCGTGAGGCGACGGAGTAGCTGATGGCCTGCTCCGTCGTGATCGCGGTGCCCAGGATGCCGACGATGCCGAACTCCCGGGCGCCGAGGCCCGAAGGGAGCAGGAAGATGACAAGACCCGCGGTCATACCGAGAGTCACAGCGCACGTGCACAACAGGATCGAAGGCGCCGCCGTGCTGAGTGAAGCGTTGGCGAGGAACCACAGGTGCAGACCGTAGAACAGACATGAGAGAACGATCAGGGCCGGTGCGGTGAGTAGGGGACGCCAGCCCAGGCGGCCGACGACCACCGGTCTCCTCGCCAGCCGCAGCAGTCCGGAGACCACACAAGGCAGGATCCGCGGGGAGACGCCGACCGCGAGGAGGGCGCAGGCGCCGAGCGGGCCCGCCCACGAAAGTGTCTCGCTGTGGGGGAAGAGCAATGGCGACGCAGCCAGCGCGAAGGCACCTGTGACGAGCAGGCCGAGGCACAGGTGAAGGACGAGTGCGACAGTCAGACGCTCCCTGGAAATGCCTTGGCGGCGGCCGAGTTCTACCTGGAACAGATAGGCCCAGACCGAACCCGGGATGTACTTCCCGATCTGGCCCGCCAGCTGAATGGATGTCACGAGCTTGCGGTCCACGGGATCGCCGAGCCCGTCGACGAGGACGGCCCAAGCCGCCGCGGTGCCGGTGGTCGCCAGCGCGGCGCAGGCGAGACTGGCGGTGAGTCTCGCCGGGGACAGCGCAGCCCAGGTTTTCGTAGCCGCACCCCACTGACCGGCCAGTGTGTAGCCGACCGCGACGACGGCGATGACGAGCAGAACCCTTCGAGCCCAGCGGACGGCAGGGCGTCCCGGCGGCGGGGACGCAGCCTCCGGGGGGTCCGGCGTATCCGCCGGCGCCGTGGGATCCAGGGGAATCGGCAGTGTCACATCTCTCCGTACGGCCGGGGGTCTTCCCCGTGAAGGATCAAGGGCACGGCAGGCCGGACCGCTCGCGTGGAGCCGACTTGCCGGGAGCCGGTGGTGCAATGGCGAAGGTGTGGTTGAGGAGGGTACGGACCACTCCCTTCCCCGGGGCCCTGACCGCTTGCGGGACCAGCGACAGCGCGTGGAGCCGGGATGTGAAGTGCGTCCGGGACGCCCGGACGGCGCGCGGCCATCCGTCGGCGGCGAGTTGTTCGGCAGTCTCGTGGAAGAAGCGCTGTTCTTCCGCGAACCTGCCGCCGGCCAGGGACTTCGACGAGGATTCGCTGAGAGCGTGCCGACGGTACTGGAAGCAGACGGTGGGCTCGACGACCAGGGACTCCCCCCGCCGGATCAGTTCGATGATCAGTGCCAGATCGAGGCAGATCTGGAGATCCTCCCGGAAGCCCACCTCGCGCAGGAGGTCGGAGCGCCAGCAAATGGAGGGGAAGTAGAGCCAGTTGCCGTTGAGGAGACTGGTGGCCAGGGCCTCGCCCCGCTGCGTCGGCCCGTCCGCTTTCACCCTGCGCTCGGCGAGGCTCCGTTTCATCCGGTCGACGACACCGACCGCCGGGGTTCCGGAAGCGTCGATGACCTGGACGCCAGGCTGGACCATCGCGGCCTCGGGATGCGCGGCGCAGGCTTTGAGGACCGTTTCCACAAAGTTCGGAAGCAGTACGTCGTCGCAGCCCATGATGACGGCCCGTTCGTGGACGACGAGATCCGCGCAGCGCTGGAAGTTGGCGATCAGGCCGAGGTTCCTGCTGTTGCGCAGGTAGCTGACCCGGTCATCCCCCAACTGGGAGAACCAGTGGGGGACTTCCTCCAGCGGGCTGTCGTCCACGACGGTCAGCTGCCATTGGTCCGATGTCTGGTTCAGCACGCTGCGCACGGCGGTGTACAGGAACTCCGGATCCCCGTAGAAGGGGATCATGATGTCCAGTCGCGGTTCGGGCACTTCGGACACGGAATCCTCAATCCTCGTTCTGTGACGGTCGCGGTCCCGTTCCTACGCGCATTTCCGGCGAGGACAGGGCGTCCCGGAGGGAGATGCTCCGGGCGAGGTCGGTGAGCTTCCGCTCAAGGGCCCGGAAGTGGAGATAGGTGTTGAAGGCCGCGAAGACGAAGCCGATGATCAGCAGGTAGAGCAGCAGGTCGGTGCCGCGGCCCACGCCCAGCCTGTTCGCCATCCAGGAGATCTCCTGGGGTTGCAGGACGGCGTAGCAGCTGATGAGGAGGAAGGTGACGAATCCGACGCGTTTCCAGGCCCGGTTGCCTACCTGATGCCAACTGCGCACGAAGATCACAAGCAGGACGAGGGCGGCGCCGATCAGAGCGGACTGGATCGGGAACTGGGTCGACATGGCGCATCAACTCCGCTGTCGGATGGAGAGGTCGAAGATGATGTTGATCCCGTTGATCAGAGACTGCCCCTTGTTGCGGGAGTAGTCCGTGTAGAGGACCGTCACGGGGACCTCCTTGACCCGGAGCCTGGACGAGGCGAGGAAGGAGACGATCTCGGAGGCGTGGGCCATGCCGTTCATCGTGATGCGGATCCGGGCGGCGGTGTCCTTGCTGAACAGCCGCAACCCGTTGTGCGCGTCAGTGAGGCCGAGCCGCCGGGATGTAGGGCTCGTCAGTGCGATCGCACGGAGCACGAACCTTTTAAGCAGCGGCACTTCGCCACTGCCGGGATTGAGGAAGCGCGAGCCCAGCACGACGTCCACGCCCTGCGTGCGGGCTGTGTCGACCATGTGGCGGGCGTCCTCAACCCGGTGCTGGCCGTCCGCGTCGAAAGTGAGGATCCAGCGCACGGCGGGCTGGGACAGGGCGTAGGTCAGACCTGTCTGGAGCGCGGCGCCCTGCCCCAGGTTGACCGGGTGCCGAATCAGGTGCGCCGCGGTATTGAAGATGCAGGTGGCGGAATCGTCAGTGCTTCCGTCGTCGACGCACACGACGTTGGGGAAGACCGTACGAAGGTCGTCGATGACGCCACCGATGACTTGGTCTTCGTTGTAAACGGGGATGACGACCCACACGTCACTGTAGTCAGACAAAAGGCCCTCCGGCGGATTCACGGGTTGTATCCGACCGTCCATATGCGGAATACACAGGTGGTAACGACCTGTGCAGAAATGGGGTGCGGTCTCGTGTACACCTGTGAAAATATTCATTTAGGCTGAGGCCTTGATCCGCCGGAAGATCCCAGTCTGTTAGCGCTTGACGGCCTTGAGGGCCTGGCGGACACCCTTGGTGATGATCGGCGGCAGCACGGCCAGGACCGCCCGGCGCGGCGCGCTGCGCGGGGCGGGGCGGGGCGGCGCGGGCTTGGCTGCCGCTGCGGCGGCCTGTTTGCGGGCCGCGAGTTCCGCCGCCTGTTCAGCTTCCTGCTCTGCCGCCAGTTCAGCCGCCTTGTCGGCCTCGTCGGCCTCGTCGGCGAAACGCGAACGGGGGAAGAGTGCCTGGGGGAGGTCGGTAGTCCAGAACCGCCACAGGTCCGCGCCGACCACGGTCTCCACAGCCGACTGGATCTCCGGACTGCCCAGGCCGACGGCCAGTTCCTGCTGGAGCGGGGCGGGGTTGTCCCAGGTCGCGTACATCTTCATCGATGTGACGCAGATCGGCCGGAGGCCGTGGTTGACCACGGCCTCCCAGGTGGCCGCGGCGACGCCGGGAGTGTGCTCGGACCGGTAGTCGTCGAGGACGACGATCCCACCCGGGGCCATCAGCCCGCGGGCCGCGGCGATATCGCCGGAAACATGTTCGTAGAGGTGTGAAGCGTCGATGTGGATGAACCGGCAACTGCCTTTGTCTACTTCGTCGGCGATCGTCGACGTCGGAGCCTGGACGATCTTCGGCAGCTCGTCGTGGAAGGCCAGGTAGTTCTGTTCGAACCCGACCCGGGTGAGATTCGCGTATGACTCGCGCATCTCCTTGGCATTCGCTTCATCCGGGATCGGGCCGTCGAAGAGATCACACACGGTGAACTTCTGCTCAGCTCTGAGGTGGGTCCCGAGGAGAACGGCGCTCTTCCCCATGAACACGCCCATCTCCAGCAGATCGCCTGCGGTGTCCAGGCGCTCCTGGCGGGTCAGGAACCAGTTGAAGAGCAGTTGGTCGAGCGGGTCGAACCAGCCCTGGATGTCGTTGAGGGTGCGGGGACGCAATCCGGTGTCGAGCATGGTCATTTTGTGGGACTCCCAGTTCTCGTTCTCTCGCGGTCTTCGGTGGTGGATCTGTGGAGCTCTAGCGGTTCCGGCTCTTCGGACGGTCAACCTCGCACCGCAACTGGGGCGCGCAGAGTCCACCCAGAAGGAGAACTGGTGTGGGCCGCCTTGGTTACTCCATTTGGCGAACCGGGTGAACCACGCCGCCGCTGTGACACCCCTTCAACAACGATGCGGCAGGTGCCAGGCGGCGGGGAAGAGAAGTCGGGCCCCGGTTGGCCGGATGCTCCCACGTGGACCGTGCCACGGGTGACTGAATCATCAGATCGACGGCGAATCGATTTGGCGACCGGGTATTTCGCAACGCAGTGCTCCATCGGTAATCCATTGGCATCCCCGTTCACGCATCGGTCCCCCCGCGCGCTCGTGCTGGTCTCGATACCTCGCACGCTAGGCCGAGGGGACCGGTGCGCGTCTGGCGATCACACCAGCAAGATCGCTACAGAGTTCTGACTAGCCCTCCTGGGCGGCTTCGACGACTTGCCGGTGAACCTCCGAGTGAAGATCCACCTTCTCCGACCGGCGGGCTGGTAAGCCGGCGGCGCCGTTCTGCGAGGAGAGCCCGACGGATCCGGTACGTACCTGACAACGGGTGTCAGGAACTCCGGGGACAGTGCGCAGCGGTGTGGAAGAACACCCCGATGAAGGAGATGGAAATGGCTACGGAGATCCGACTCGCAGGTGTGATGCTCGACGGCCCCCGTCCCGGCGAACTGGTCGACTTCTACCACCAGTTGACAGGCTGGGAGATCTGCGCTCGGGAGGAGGAGTACGCCGGGCTCACCATGCCCAACGGACTGATGCTGGGCTTCCAGCGGGCCGAAGAGCACGTCGCGCCGCGCTGGCCCGACCCCGCCGCGCCGCAGCAGTTCCACCTCGACTTCTACGCCGCCGACATCGCGGCGACGGAGAAGAAGATGCTCGCGCTGGGCGCGACCAAGCCGGAGCACCAGCCCGGTGGCGAGCGCTGGACGGTCCTGGCGGACCCGGCCGGGCACCCGTTCTGCCTGTGTGTGGAGTCGACGGATTGATCTTGCCTCTCAGGGGATGACCTGGCTGGGCCATCCGGGTGGGATGCGTCGGTTCCTGGAACCGGGCGCACCGGGAGTGACAAAAGCGTCGTTAGGACGTACGCATGCCGGAGAGGTCCGGGCTGTGTACGTCCTCATGGCATTTTTGCTGCGGGTCCGGGGTAGCCGGTGGTCCCCTACGGCTGACGTCCGTGTCATCCGACAGGCTGGAATTTCACATGCTGGACAAGCTGATCGTGCGCTCGCGGAGCACCGGCGATCCGGACACGGAATCTCCACCGCGCGCGGACAGCCCGGAAACAGCGCCCGGATCGGATGCGTCTGAATTGCGCACACCGGGCTCAAACGCGTCTGAATCGAGCGGGTCTGGGCCGAAGGTGGATTCGTCGACTGCGACACGGCTTTCCGGCCTGGCGGCAGTCATCTCCGGAACCGTCCTCATCGGCTGGCACGCCTGGCTCTACGGCCGGTGGATCATCGACGACGCGGCGATCACCTTCACCTACGCCCGCAACATCGCCGACGGCTACGGACCCGTCTTCCAGCCGGGTGCCGACCCGGTGGAGGGCTACTTCAACCCGCTGTGGACCGGGCTGTTCGTGTTTGGGAAGTGGTGTGGTCTGTTCGACCGCGGCGCGGTGTTCGGCATCCCGGACTACGTTCTGTTCCCCAAGGTGCTCGCGCTGCTTTGCTGTGCGGGCATCCTGATGTGCTGTCAGGCGGCCGCGGCAGTGCTGATCCCCCGTCACAGCTGGCTGGTGACTGCGGCTGCCGGACTCCTGCTCGCTTTGATCCCGTCCTTTGTCATCTGGAGTTTCTCCGGACTGGAGAACCCCCTCTACGCCCTGTTCGCGGTGGCGCTGGCGACGGTGCTCGTCCGGGCGCTGGCCGCTGGCAGGGAAAGCGCGCCGACCACTGCGGTCCTGTGCGGATCACTGGCCCTCGGAGCGGCTCTGACCCGCCCCGACGGCGCGCTCTTCGCGGCGGCCCACCCCGTGATCGTCCTCCTGCTGCTGCGCCGGGATGAGTTCCGCCGCTCGGTATCGGCCATCGCCGTGTCCTGCGCCGCGTTTCTGCTCCCGTACACCGGCTTCCTCGCGTGGCGCGTCATCGAATTCGGCCGTTGGGTTCCGAACACCGCGATCGCAAAGGCGCAGGGCAGCCCCGACCTGATCACCTTCGCCAAGGTCGGCGACCTCGTCACCTACACGGGCTGGCCGATCGTCGCCGTGTTGCTCCTGGCCGTCAGCGTCTGTCTGGCGACACCCGGCCGGTTCCGGCGGCCGCTCCTCGGGATCGTCGTCCCGCTGGCCCTCGCGGTCTGTGCCTTCGGGATTCTGGACCAGGACTGGATGATGCAGTACAGGTTCGCCACCCCGGTCTGGGCGCTCGGTGCCTTCGCGTGCGCGGTCTGTCTGGTAGAACTCGTCCGCCGCGCTCAGGCCCGGTCCCGGGTGTTCATCATTCTGTCCGTCTGCTCGGCGCTGTTGGTGACCGTGGCCGCGGCCGACGTCAGCATCAAGCAGTTCAGCGCGGCACCGACCGTTCCGTTGTGCCGGGTGGTGGACGAGCAGGGGGAGCTGTTCAACGAACTCGCAAGCCACCTGGAGCCTGGCGGCAGCGGCCGGGTCTCCTTCCTGGGCCCTGAATGGGCGGTGTGGGGATGACGAGTGGGCTACAGGTGTACGACCTGGCCGGGCTGGTGGACGCGCCGATCGCCGACATCCGCAGCGGTTTGACGAAGGACGATCCGGTGGCCAACGCCAGGGTGTTCACGCAGCTCCGGGATCACGTCTTCAACGAGGTCAAGCCGACTTTCATGCGGGCGTCCGGACCGTGGGAGACAGGCTTCACCCACGACCCGAGGACCGCTCAGACCTACTACTTGTTCCAGTCGGAATCGAGCGGCGGCGGTAACTACGTCCGCAAGGACGCGGTAACTGATGCTCAGTTGGCGGAGTTCACCAGCATTGCGGAGAAGAGCGCGAGGAAGGTCGGCAAGGCTTCTCCGCTGGCTTCCTGTGGACGGACTCTGAGGCCAGGTCAGTTCTGACCTGACGTCAAGAAACGCGGGCGGCCACTGACCGGTTCCGGTCAGCGGCCGCCCGCAGGTTTTCCATCACCAGCCGTAGTACTCCGGCTTCCGTCGTTCGATCAGCGAGGCGACACCCTCCTGGGCGTCCCGCGTGGTCATGTTGACCTCAACGGCGACGGCCTCGTCTTCAAAGGCGGCCGTACGGGTCGACTCGAACGAACGGTTGACGAGTTGCTTCGTCAGCGAGATGGCGCGCGTCGGTCCTGAAGCCAGCCGCTCGGCCCACTCCCGGGTGACCGCGATCAGCTCGTCGGCAGTCACAACGCGGTTCACGACGCCGATCCGCAGCGCCTCCGCGGCTGGCACGTCATCGCCGAAGAACATCAGTTCCTTGGCCTTCTGCGGTCCCACGAGCTGGGGCAGCAGGTGGATGCTGCCGCCGTCCGGCACCAGGCCGCGGCGGGTGAAGATCTGGATGAACTTGGCGTTGTCCGCGGCGATGACCAGGTCGCAGGCCAGCGCGAGGGACATTCCGTACCCGGCCGTCGTTCCGTTGACCGCGGCGATCACTGGCTTCTCGCAGTCCAGCACCGCGGCTGTCAGCCGCTGTACGCCGCCGCGCATCATCCGGGAGACGAACCCGGCGGGCCGCGCGGGCGGCTTGGGCGCGGAGTCGTCGGCGACCTCTTCGGCGGCGAGCAGCGACGTCGTCCCCGGCGAGGACCGCAGGTCCATGCCAGTGCAGAAGTGCTTGCCCCCGGCGGCGGTCAGTACGACGGCGCGCACGGACTCGTTGGCCGAGGCTTCGCCGAGCAACTGGATCATCGTCTCGCGCTGGGCCCAGGTGATGGCGTTGGACGCCTTGGGCCGGTTGAGGGTGATCCACAGGACGTTGTTCTCGATGCGGTGCAGGAGTTCCGGCTCCGCGGGTTCGACGGATGCCGTCTCGGTGGTGCTCATGGGGTCCTTTCAGCGGGAAGACCCGCGCCGGGCATGTACAAAATGCCGCTCCATGTTCGGCAGTGGGAATTTTGTACATGACCGGAGCGGTAGATTTTTTCGCCCTACTTCGGAATGGCCAGTGCGTCCAGCGCCACCGAGCCCCCGCCCTTCGGCATCACCAACAGCGGGTTGATATCCAGCTCAAGGAGGTCGTCGCCGAGTTCCAGGGCCATCCGCTGGACCTTCATCACCACATCGACCAGTGAGTCGATGTCCGCCGGCGGCTGGCCGCGCAGGCCCTCCAGGCACTTCAGCCCGCGGAGTTCGCCGAGCATCCGCCGGACCTCCCGGGGGCCGAACGGCGGTACGCCGATGGAGATGTCGTCGAAGACCTCGACGAACAGCCCGCCCAGGCCCACCGTCACCGTCGGGCCGAACAACGGGTCGTGGGCGATCCCGACGACCATCTCGACACCCTTCTCCACCTGCTGGCAGACGAGTACGCCCTCCAGCCGGCCGAGTCCGGCGTCCTTCGCGGCTTCGGTTATCTCCCGGTACGCGTCCCGCACCTGGCTGGCCGAGCGCAGACTGAGCTTCACGAGCCCCAGATCGCTCTTGTGCGGCAGCTGGGTGCCGCAGGCCTTCATCACCACGGGGTAGCCGATCAGCCCGGCGGCCCGGACCGCGGCGGCAGCCGAGGTCACCAACTGCTCGCGCGGCACCCGGATCCCGTACGTCTTCAGCAGTTGCTTCGCCGAGTGCTCGGACAGCGGCTTGCCGGCCGTCAGCAGCCGACGCGCCTTGGCGGCCGAGGCCGAGGCGACCAACGGCACCTCGTCGAACGGGTCTTCGTAGCAGTCCCGGAAACGGTGGTAGTCGAAGTACGCGCGCATCGCCTTGACGCAGTTGCCGAACGTACGGAAGACGATCACCCGCGAGGACTTCAACAGGATGTCCCGGTAAGCGGATTCGTCACCCACCGGCGACCCCCACACCACACACACGACCTTGCCGGTCGCCTCGGCGGCGTCCACCAGGTCCTGGGCGAGGCGGTCGCTCATGGGCGGGAACGCGCCGGTGATCGGGCACACGAGCACACCCACCGAGGGGTCGGCGAGGATCGCGTCGATGATCTTCCGGCCGCGTTCGTCACCGGCCGGGTGACCGCCGTTGTCGACCGGGTTGGAGATCGTCAGGTAGCCCGGGATCCACTCCCGCAACTGCTTCTGCGTCTCCTCCGCGAGCGCAGGCAGGGACAGGCCCTCGGCGGCGGCCAGGTCGGCCATGTGCGCGCCGGTTCCGCCGGAGATCGAGTAGACGCAGACGCCGTCGGCCAGCGGGCGCTTCGTCCGGGCGAACATCTGTGATGTGTCGATCAGTTCGTCGAGCCCGTCGACGCGGGTCACGCCGTACTGCCGGAACACCGCCGAGGCCACCCGGTCGCCGCCGGTGAGCTTCCCGGTGTGCGACTGGGCCATCCGCGAACCGGTCTCCGTACGGCCGACTTTCACGACGACCAACGGAACGCCGCGCTGTGCGGCGTAGTCGGCGGCGAGCGCGAACCTGCGGCCGTCCTTGAACCCCTCGACGTAGGCGGCGATCACGCCGACCCCGTCCTGGTCGGCGAAATGCCGGACGAAGTCGGCGACTTCGAGGTCGACCTCGTTGCCGGTCGGCGCCCAGTGCGAGACCTTCACGCCGATCTCCTGCGCGGCGAACACCGGGCGGCCCTGGTGACCGCTCTGGGTGATCAGCGCGATCGACTTGCCGTCCAAGTCGTCGCGGAACTCCTCGAAGGCGTTGAGGTTGGTGTTCGGGCCCAGGAGGCGCAGGTCCGAACCTGAGATGAGCTCGGTCAGGTGCTTCTGGGCCTCGGCCCCGGCCTCGCCCGACTCGGCGAACCCGGCGGCGAAGACGACGGCGTAGCCGACGTGGGCGGCGGCCAACTCGGCCAGCACCTCGGACGGATCGCCGACCAGGACCACGGCCAGGTCGACGGGCTCGGGGAGCGCGGCGACCTCAGGGAAGCAGTCCACCCCGGCGACCTCGGTGCGCTTGGGGTTGACCGGGTAGAAGGTCGCACCGACGCGCCCGGCCCAGGCTGCGAGCTGCGCGGTGATCCGGGTGCCGGGCCGGCCCTCCGTGTCGGTGGCTCCGATGACCGCTAGGTGCCGCGGCCGGAAGAACCGGTCGAGATCGGCAGGGCGTAGGGCCAAGGGCCTGCCGGTCACGTCGAGGGGGATGGGGCCGTCCGCCGGAACCGTCGGTGCTTCGGTACGGGAAGGCCCTGGACACTGGTGTCCCCTGCTGGTGTGAAGCATGTTGTTATCTGCCCGTCCCTCGCTCTTTCTCCCATGGCGCTGCGGCCATGCCTGAGGATCCCTGGGGGTCGGCCGCGCAGGGGTGGGTGCGCTATCGGCCCGATATGGGGCGCTCCGTCGGCCGACTGTGTCGCTGTGGCGTATCGAGGTCGACCGGACCTGTGACTGTGTTCGATCCTGCGTGCCGGTCAGTGATGCGGTCAAGCAGTTGTCGACGGTCCGTCGATAACCTTTGCCGCCGTGTTTGTCGGTGGAGTCGCCGGCGGGGTCGCCGCCTCGTGTGCGGTGAGTGCCCGCCGGTCGACCTTGTCCATCCCCGTCAGGGGAAGTGCGTGGACCGTGCGGAGCGCCTCCGGAAGCTTGTAGGCGGCCAGCCGCGCTGCGGCGAACTCCCGGAGCGCGTCGAGGGTGGGCGGCGGCGAATCCGGTCTGGGCACGACGACGGCGACGCCGATCTCACCCATCACCGGGCTGCTCCTGGCCACCACCGCGACCGCGGCGACCGCCGGATGGTCGAGCAGTACGGCCTCGATCTCCTGCGGGAAGACGTTGTAGCCGCCGCGGATGTACATCTCGGTCAGCCGGCCGGTGATCCGCAGCCGGCCTTCGGGGTCGGTGGAGCCCAGGTCGCCGGTCAGCAGCCAACCGTCGGGGTCCAGCGTTTCGGCGGTGAGCTCAGGATCCCGCCAGTAGCCGGCCATCACAGCCGGGGACCGCAGACAGATCTGTCCGGGCTCTCCCGTACCCAGACGTCTTCCTGACTCAGGGTCACGGATTTCGAGCTCGGTCCCGGGTCGGGGCCGGCCCACCGTGTGCAGCACTTCTTCGTCCGGCGCGTCGAACGCGGTCAGCGTCCCGAGCCCGCCGGACTCAGTGGAGGAGTAGCGGATCGAATAGCCGGCCCCGAACCGCTTCCGGGCCTCCCGGACGACCGGGGCGGGCGACGGCCCGCCGCCGATGATCAGTCCCTGGACGCAGGAGAAGTCGTAGTCGTCGAACTCGGGCCGCCCGAGCAGCAGGGACACCTGGGCGGCGACGCCACCGATGTACGGAATGCCCTCCCGGGCCACCACACGCAGCGCGTCGGCGGCCCGCCAGTGGCCGAGCAGGTGCAGGGTGGCGCCCGACTTCAGGTAGCCGGCCAGTTTGGTCATGAAGCCGACGTGCGGCAGACCGGTGGCGATCAACTGCGGGCCGCCCTGGCCCCAGCGCCCGCCCGTGTCCATGTCGGTGATGGCGGCGATCTGCCGGGAGGTGAACAGCGCGCCCTTCGGGGTGCCGGTCGTGCCGGAGGTGAAGACCACCGTTTCGAGGGCGTCAGGGTCGTACGCGGGGGAGGGGGCGAGGACCTCGTCGCACCGCAGCTCGGCCCACACAGTGCTGGATTCGCGGGACGGGACGCACTGGAGCACGTCGACGTCGCCGGGTATCCCGTCGCTCAGTTCCCCGGTGGCCACCACCAGCTCGGGCGCGGCCTGCTCCAGGATCTTCGTGCGCTCGGCTGGGGTGTAGCGCGGACCGACACCGGTGACGACGGCGCCGAGCCGGGACAGTGCGAGGTAGGCGATGACGTATTCGGGGCCGGACGGCAGGACCAGCGCCACCAGGTCGCCCCGGCGGACTCCCCGCCCGGCGAATCCGGCCGCGACCTGGTCGGCCAGCGAGTCCAAGCCGCCGTAGGTGAATCCGACCGGCCCGTGGACCAGAGCGCGGCGGCCGGAGAACCTGCGGGCGGCCTCGTGGAGTACATCGGCGAGAACAGTCACCCGGGATCCCTCCTTGCGGCCGGACGCCTGTCGGGCGCCACTGTCGTCCTTGACTCCCGCAGCCTAGGCGCGGTTACGCGGATCGGAACATGTGATGAAGGCGATGTTTCCATCGTATGACGATCCGTCAGATAATGGTTCGGAGTGTCTGTCGCCGCGCCCCACCGTGCGAACTGCGTTGCTTAGCAGTCGCGTAGCGCTGTGTGGCCCCACGGTCGCGCACCGTGCTGTTCAGTAGTCAGACGGCGCTGCGTGCCCTGGTGGTGACGGCAGGCTCGCAGCGAAGACGAAGGAGTGCTCCACATGGACACCGGGTTCAGCGAAGAGCAGCAGGAGATCCGCCGGTCGCTGCGCGACGTCCTGGGCAAACGCGCCGACTCACCGGCCGTGCGCGCCGCGATGGAGTCGGACACCGGCTACGACGAAGCCCTGTGGCAGCGGCTGTGCGGACAGACCGGCCTGCCGGGCCTGGCGGTCCCCGAAGAGTACGGCGGCGTCGGCTTCGGCCTCGCCGAACTGGCCGTCGCCTGCGAGGAGATGGGCCGGGCACTCTACCCGTCACCGTTCCTGGCCACGTCCGTCCAGACGGCCACCGCGCTGCTGCACGGAGCCGACGAACAGCTGAAGCAGGAGTTCCTGCCCGGCCTCGCCGCAGGCGCACTCCTGGGCGCGCTCGCGCTCAACGGCCCGGTCACGGCGTCCGGAGCCGGCCGCGTCACGACGCCAGGAGCCGACCCGTACCGCCTCGACGGCACGAAGACCCACGTCGTGGACGGCGTCATCGCCGGCCTGGTCCTCGTGGTGGCGGACCTCGACGGCGCCCCGGCGCTGTTCGCCGCGGCCGGCGACGCCGAAGGTCTCGTCCGGACAAAACTGCCCGTCCTCGACCAGACCCGCAACCAGGCCCGCCTGGAGTTCGCCGCGACACCGGCCCGGCTGGTCCGCGCGGACGCCGGTGACGTGCTCGACAAAGTCCGGGCGGTCACCGAGCTGGCACTGGCCGCCGAATCGGTCGGCGGCGCGGCCAGGTGTCTGGACCTGACCGTCGAGTACGCGAAGGTCCGCGAGCAGTTCGGCCGCCCGATCGGCTCCTTCCAGGCCTACAAACACCGCTGCGCCGACCTCTATGTGGAACTCGAGTCCGCAAAGTCGACGGTGTATTACACGGCCTGGGCGATGGCTGTGAATGACCCTGAAGCCGCCGTACTGGCCCCGGTGGCGATGTCCGTGGCGGTGGCCGCGTACCGGCATATCGCCGAGGAGACGGTCCAACTGCACGGCGGCGTCGGATTCACCTGGGAGCACGATGCGCATCTGTATCTGAAGCGCGCGACAAGTTCCGCTCTCCTGTTCGAAAACCGTACGGCTCAGCGGGAACGGATCGCCGCCTTGGCAGGGATCTGACCGGGACGCGAAAAACGGCGGGGATCTGACCGGGACGCAAAAAAAACAGAGCACTTTGCGTACGCATTCACGTACGCAAAGTGCTCTTGGGTTGGTTTTTACTGCGGGAACTGCGGGAACTGCGGGAACTGCGGGAACTGCTGGGGACTGCGGGGCGCTGCGGGGGTACTGCCGTGCACTGCGGGGAGTGCGATTTACTTCGGGGGCTTCTTGCCGGTGACGCCCCAGTAGACCAGCGCCGTAAGCGCCGGACGTACTTCCTTGATCTTGATCTTGGCGGCCTCGAAGCCCTTCTGGTGGCCGGAGACGGCCGCCAGCATGGCGACGAGCGTGCCCGCCATGGCGTTCGGCGCGACACCGTCCGTGATCTTGGCCTTGGTCTGGAGGTCCTTGATGGCCTCAGCCAGTGAGCCGGTCACGACGGTCAGAATCGACTGGCGGATCTTATGGAACCGCTTGTCGCCTTCCGCGGAGGCCAGATCGACCACCCGGAGAAGGGACTCGTTCTGCCTCCAGAAGGTCAGGAAGCCGTCTACGAGCTCTTCTGCCGCTGCGTAACCTGTCTTGCCGGCCCAGTTCTGACCGTCGACCAGGCCCTTGAGTTTCTGGCCGTCCCTGGCCATATCGCCAGCCATCTCCAGGATCGCCGTCTCGACATCCTGGAAGTACTGGTAGAAGGTCGCCGGAGAGGTCCCCGCCATGCGGGCTACGTCGATGACCTTCACGTCGCGATACGGCGATGTGTCGAGCATTTCCCGCAGGCAGTCCAGCAGTTTCTGGCGCGTTGCCTGCCCTCGTCGTCCGGCAACGCGGCCGTCAACGGTACGGACTTGTCCTGTCATGGCGTCAGTTTACGGGTACGTGATCAGACGCGCCTTTCGAGGCACGCAGAAAAGCGGGCATTTCCCCTCCGCCGTGCATCAGGAGTTCTGCTCCACTTACGTAACGTGACAGGTGGGAGGTCAGATAGAGGCAGCAGTCGGCCACATCCGAGGGGTCCGCCATCCGGCCCAGCGGGATGGTTTCCGCGACCGCCGCCACTCCGTTTTCGTCCCCGTAGTGGAGGCCGGCCTGCTCGGTGAGGACCAGTCCGACGACGACCGAGTTGAGGCGCACCTTCGGTGCCCACTCCACCGCCAGCGAGCGCGTCAGGGAGTTCAACCCCGCTTTGGCCGCTCCGTACGCGGCGGTGCCCGGGGAGGGGCGGACGGAGCTGACGCTGGAGATGTTGATGATGGATCCGCCGTCGGCCTGGTCCTGCATCACCCGGTTGGCGGCCTGGGAGAAATTCAGCGGACCGAGCAGGTTCAGCTCGATGATCGCCTTGGAGAAGCGCGGCGAGACGGTCGCGGCGTCGGCTTCGGGGGCCCCGCCGGCGTTGTTGACCAGGATGTCGAGCCGCCCGAAGCGCGCCATCGTGAATTCGACGGCCGCAGTCGCCGCGTCCGGGTCGCGGACGTCCGCGGGGGTGAAGACAGCGGTGCGTCCGCCCGCCGAGGGGAGTGACTCCGGCTCGGTGCGGGAGCACACGACCACGTCGGCCCCAGCGGCCAGGAAGGCTTCGGAGATCCCCCGGCCGATGCCTTTGCCGCCGCCGGTGACCAGGGCGACCTTGCCGGTCATGTCGAGTGGGTCGGTCATCTCTCAAGCCTCCGCGGGGTGTCGTCAGCGCCACGTGGGCGTTGTCTGGCGTGCCCCGCGTGCGTGCAACTATGGTGGCAGAAATCTGACGCTTAGTCAGATTGAGTGGATGGGATCACACGGGGCGACTCGTGCCCCACCAGCCACTCGGCTGCTGTTGATTCGCACACGCTGAAATCGCACCGCAAACCTGTACCCACTGCTGGACGGGATCTGGAATGGCTATCCGCTACGAGGTAACCGACGGCATCGCCGAAGTGGTGATGGACGCCCCACCGGTGAACGCGCTCACCGTCGCCGGCTGGTTCGAGCTCGCCGACCGCCTGCGCGAGGCGAGTCGCGACCCGCAGGTGCGCGTTGTGATCCTGCGCGCCGAAGGCCGTGGGTTCAACGCCGGCGTCGACATCAAGGAGGTGCAGGCCTTTGAAGGCTTCGACCACCTCGTCGGCGCCAACAAGGGCTGCTTCGACGCGTTCGCGGCGGTCTACGACTGTGAGGTCCCGGTCATCGCGGCCGTCGCGGGCTTCTGCGTCGGTGGCGGAGTCGGCCTGGTCGGCAACGCCGACATCGTCGTCGCCTCGCACGACGCCTTCTTCGGCCTGCCCGAGGTCGACCGCGGCGCGCTCGGCGCGGCCACC
Source organism: Kitasatospora sp. UYEF31 (assembly GCF_057291755.1). Lineage (NCBI taxonomy): Bacteria > Bacillati > Actinomycetota > Actinomycetes > Kitasatosporales > Streptomycetaceae > Kitasatospora > Kitasatospora sp. UYEF31. The sequence continues at coordinate 76,705 of NZ_JBXAWK010000018.1, read as the reverse complement.
CACCTGGCCCGGCTGGTCCCGCAGCACCGGATGCGTCAGATGGTCTACACCTGCGAGAACGCGACCGCCGCGGAACTGCACGCGTACGGCTCGATCTACAAGGTGGTCGACCGCGACAAGCTGGTCGAGACCGCCTTCGAGGTCGCCCGGACCATCGCCGCGAAGTCGCCGACTGTGATGCGCGCCGCCAAGGCCTCGCTCAACGGCATCGACCCGGTGGACGTGAAGCGCTCGTACCGCTACGAGCAGGGCTTCACCTTTGAACTCAACCTGACCGGTGTCTCCGACGAACTGCGTGACGCGTTCGTCGAGGGCCGCGACGCCGACACCAGCAAGTAGGCGACGACCGGGTTCCGCCCACGCTTGGAGCCCGAAAGGAAACAGCATGGCTGACAAACGCATGACGCCCGACGAGGTCGTCGCCCAGCTCACCGACGGTATGACCGTCGGCATCGGCGGATGGGGCTCGCGGCGCAAGCCGATGGCCCTGGTCCGCGCGGTCCTGCGGTCCGGTCTGAAGGACCTGACGGTCGTCTCGTACGGCGGACCCGACCTGGGGCTCCTCGCCCGGGCCGGAAAAGCGAAGAAGATCGTCTACGCCTTCGCGTCCCTCGACTCCATACCGCTGGAGCCCAACTTCCGGTACGTCCGGGAGAACGCCCTGGTCGAGGCGGTCGAGTACGACGAGGGCATGTTCCTCACCGGCCTGCGGGCCGCCGCCCACCGGCTGCCGTTCGCGGTGGTCCGGGCCGGACTCGGATCGGACATCATGACCGTCAACCCGGGCCTGAAGACGATCGAGGACCCGTACGGCTCCGGCGAGACCCTCGTCGCGATGCCCGCCCTCGGACTGGACGTGGCGCTGATCCACGCCAACGTGGGCGACGAGAAGGGGAACGCGGCCCTGACCGGGCCTGACCCGTACATGGACGACCTCTTCTGCCTCGCGGCGAAGAAGGCGTACGTCTCCGTCGAGCGGATCGTGCCCTCCGAGGACCTCGCCAAGGAGGCCGGCTGCGTACGGACCCTGGTGATCCACCGGTACATGACACACGGTGTGGTCGAGGCCCCCAACGGCGCCCACTTCACCGAGTGCCCGCCGGAGTACAACCGCGACGAGGCCTTCCAGAAGGCGTACGTCGCCGCCGCCGGTGACCCGGAGGCCTGGAAGGCCTTCGAGGACCGGTTCCTGAAGACCGCCGACGAGGCCGCCTACCAGGCTGAGGTCGCCAAGTTCCGTGAGGAGAACGCCAAGTGACCGTGACCCTTGAAGCCACCCGCGCGGACGTCTGCGTCGCCGCCGTCGCCGAGGCGTTCCGCGGCGACGGGGAGATCATCGGCTCGCCGATGGGCGCCGTCCCCACCATCGGCGCCCGTCTGGCCCGCGCCACCTTCGAGCCCGACCTGATGCTGAGCGACGGTGTCTCGGAATTCTTCGAGGGGACCGCCCGGGTGGGCGCGCGCCCCGACGAGTTCGCCACCGTCGGCTGGATCCCCTACCGCCAGGTGCTCGACATCCTCGCCAGTGGCCGCCGGCACGTGATGATGGGTCCGGTCCAGATCGATGCGTACGGAAACGCGAATATCTCGTGCATCGGTGACTGGGCCAAGCCCAAGCGTCAGGTGCTCGGCTCGCGCGGCGGTCCGGGCAACACGATCAACCACGCGACCAGCTACTGGATTCCGAAACACTCGACCCGGGTGCTCATGCCGAAGGTCGACATGGTGTCGTGCGTCGGCTACGACCGCGCCGCCGCGCTCGGTCCTGCGGGCCGGTTCCATGAGGTCCGGCACGTGATCACCAACCTGTGTGTGCTGGAGTTCACCGACCCGGGCGACGGCGTGCAGAAGATGACGCTGAAGTCGCTGCACCCGGGCGTCACGCTGGACGAGGTCGTCGCCGCCACCGGCTTCGAACTGATCATCCCGGCCGACGTGCCGGAAACCCGTACGCCGTCGTCTGCCGAACTTCAGCTCATCGCCGAGGTCATCGACCCGCGGGGCATGCGCCTGCGTGAGGTCCCGGCATGACCCTTGACGTGCATCCGGCGCTGCGGAACTCCTTCACTGGGAAGTTCGGCGTGCAGTACCCCGTCGTGCAGACCGGCATGGGCTACGTCTCCTACCCGAAGCTGGTGGGGGCCACGGCGGAGGCCGGCGGGCTCGGCATCCTGGCCTCGGCCACGATGTCGTACGACGAACTCGTGCTGGCCATCGCGGACGTGAAGAAACGTACGGCCAAGCCTTTTGCCGTGAACCTGCGCGCCGACGCCCCCGATGCGGCCGACCGCATCGATCTCATGGGCCGTGAGGGCATCAAGGTCGCCTCGTTCGCCCAGGCTCCCAAAAAGGACCTGATCACCCGGGCGCACGACCTCGGCATGCTGGTCGTCCCGTCGATCGGCGCCAAGCGGCACGCGGAGAAGGTCGCCGCGTGGGGCGTGGACGGTGTGATCGTGCAGGGCGGTGAGGGCGGCGGCCACACCGGATCGGTCCCCACGACGCTGCTGCTCCCGCAGGTCACCGAAGTGCTCAAGGGCACCGGCGTGACCGTCATCGCGGCCGGCGGCTTCTTCGACGGGCGGGGCCTGGCGGCCGCGCTCGCGTACGGCGCCGATGCCGTCGCGATGGGCACCCGGTTCCTGCTGACCAGCGACAGCCCGGTCGGCAGCGCGGTCAAGGAGGTCTACCTCAAGACCGACGTGACCGGCACGATGGTCTCCCGTGAGGTCGACGGAGTGCCGCACCGGGTGCTTGCCACCGACTTCGTGAAGCGGCTGGAGCAGGGTGCGCTGGCCAAGCGCTACCCGCGCGCGATCGTCAACGCGCTGAAGTTCCAGAAACTCAGCGGAACCCCCATCAAGGACATGGTCCGCGAGGGCCTGGCGATGAAGAAGTCGCAGGGCCTGAGCTGGCCGCAGGTACTGATGGCGGCGAACACCCCGATGCTGTTGAAGGCCGCGATGGTCGACGGCCGCCCGGACCTCGGTGTCATGGCGTCCGGCCAGGTCGTCGGCGTGATCGAGGACCTGCCGTCGTGCGAGGAGCTCATCAACCGCATCGTGGCCCAGGCTTCGCAGGTGCTGCGGGATCTTGAAGGCTGACCTGTTCGCGCTTTCCTTGATCAGATGCCCTGTGCTCGCGTCACGCGCAAGCACAGGGCATCTGATCTTGAAGGGACTGTTCTGGTCAGCCCAGGCGCTCGATGATTGTGACGTTCGCCTGGCCGCCGCCCTCGCACATCGTCTGGAGGCCGAACCGGCCGCCCGTGCGCTCCAGGTGGTGCAGCAGCGTTGTCATCAGGCGTGCGCCCGTCGCGCCCAGCGGGTGGCCGAGGGCGATCGCGCCGCCGTTCGGGTTGACCTTGGAGTGGTCGGCCTTGATGTCCTTCATCCAGGACAGCACGACCGGCGCGAACGCCTCGTTGATCTCGATCGCGTCGATGTCGTCGATGGTCATCCCGGCCTTGGCCAGGGCGTACTGCGTCGCCGGGATCGGCGCGGACAACATCTCGATCGGCGACGCGCCGCGCACGCTCAGGTGGTGGATCCGGGCACGCGGCGTCAGACCGTACTGTTCAAGGGCCTTCTCGGACACGATCAGCAGGGCCGCCGCACCGTCGGAGATCTGCGAGGCGACGGCCGCCGTCATCCGGCCGCCCGCCATGAGCTCCTTGAGACCGGCCATCTTCTCCAGCGTGGTGCCGCGCCGCGGGCACTCGTCCACGCTGATCAGCTGACCGTCCACCTCGATCGGCGCGATCTCCCGCTCGAAGTAGCCGTTGTCGATCGCGTGGATCGCCCGGTCGTGCGAGGCCAGCGCGAAACGCTCCATCTCCGCGCGGGAGATGTCCCACTTCTTGGCGATCAGCTCGGCGCCGTAGAACTGGTCGACGGGCTCGTTGCCGTACCGCGCGACCCAGCCCTTCGAACCGGAGAACGGGTCGGTGAAGCCGAGCTCCTTGGCGCAGGTCATCGCGGAGGAGATCGGGATCTGGTTCATGTTCTGCAGACCGCCGGCGACGACCACGTCCTGGGTGCCGGACATGACGCCCTGTGCGGCGAAGTGGATGGCCTGCTGCGAAGAGCCGCACTGCCGGTCGATGGTGGTGCCGGGCACAGCCTCGGAGTAGCCGGCCGCGAGCCAGGCCGTACGGGCGATGTCGCCGGCCTGCGGGCCGATCGCGTCTACGCAGCCGAAGACGACGTCGTCCACGACGTCCGGGTCGATGCCGGAGCGCTCGATCAGCGCCTTGATGGCGTGCGCGCCCAGGTCAGCCGGGTGGACGGGGGCGAGCGACCCCTTTTTACGGCCGACCGGCGTACGGACGGCTTCGACGATGTATGCCTCGGGCATGGCGACCTCCTGCTGATCGGCTGTGCGTCCCAGCCGTGCTGTGGTGGACGTGTCGGGGATGACACGGCGGGCGACTGTCGGCGGTCGGTCCGGTGCCGATAACCTGACGGTCCGTCAGTAAGCCTACCCGGAGCATCGGCCATGCCGTTGATGCGCACAGTGTGAGGAGGAGCCCAGTGGATCTGGAGTTCACCACAGCGGAACAGGAATTCCGCACGGAGGTCCGGACCTGGCTCGAAGCCAACGTCCCGGCCGAACCGCTGCCCTCCATGGACACCGAAGCCGGTTTCGCGCTGCACCGGGCGTGGGAGACGAAGCTCTTCGCAGCCCGGCTCGCGGTCGTCTCCTGGCCGGAGGCGTACGGCGGCCGGGCCGCATCGCTCGTCGAATGGCTGATCTTTGAGGAGGAGTACTACCGTGCGGGTGCTCCGGGACGCGTCTCGCAGAACGGCATCTTCCTGTTCGCGCCGACACTCTTCGAGTTCGGCACAAAAGAGCAGCAGGACCGCTATCTCCCGAAGATGGCCGCAGCCGAAGAGATCTGGGTCCAGGGCTGGTCCGAGCCCGAGGCCGGCTCCGACCTGGCCAACGTCAGGTCCAAGGCCGTACGGGACGACTCGCGCGGCGGGTGGCTGCTCAGCGGTCAGAAGATCTGGTCCTCACGCGGCACGTTCGGCCACCGGTTGTTCGGTCTGTTCCGCACCGACCCGGAAAGCGTCCGGCACCGGGGTCTCACGTACTTCATGGTCGACCTGTCCTCCACCGGTGTGACGGTCCGTCCGATCCCGCAGCTGGACGGCGAACCAGGCTTCGCCGAGGTGTTCCTCGACGAGGTCTTCGTCCCCGACGCGGACGTGCTCGGCGACCCCGGGGAGGGCTGGAAGATCATGATCGCCACGACCGGCAGTGAGCGCGGTCTCAACCTGCGCAGTCCTGGCCGCTTCATCGCCCCAGCTGATCGGCTGGTCGAGCTGTACAAGCGGGTGGGTTCGCCCGCCGACCTTCGTGATGCGGTGTTGCAGGCCTGGATGGACGCCGAGGCGTACCGCCTGTTCACCTTCGGCACGGTCACCAAGCTCCAGACCGGCGGCCAGATCGGCGCTGACTCGTCGATCAACAAGGTCTTCTGGTCGCAGATGGACGTCGAACTGCACGCCACAGCACTGAAGTTGCTGAGCGCTGACGGTGAACTCGACGCGGGGGAGTCGCCGTGGTTGAAGGGCTTCCTCTTTGCCTTGGGCGGACCCATCTACGCGGGTACGAACGAGATCCAGCGCAACACGATCGCCGAGCGCATCCTCGGGCTGCCCCGGGCGGGCGCCAAGCGCGGCTGAATCCGGTCACCGTCTTCGCTTCGCCCAGTCGTCGAACGCAACGAACGGATTCGCTTGCGTTCTGGAACCCGTCAAACCGCGGTCTGCGACCGCCCTCCGCACTTCGTTCGTCGGTTCGTTGGCGCGGGCCATGTGGAAAAGGTGAAACACGATGCGTCTGGCATATACCGAAGACCAGCAGCTGTTCCGCGAGACCGTCCGGGACTTCCTGGCGGACCAGTGCAGCACCGAGAAGATCCGCGAAGCGTGGGCGGCCGACTCCGCGCTGGCGCTGTGGAGCGAACTCGCCAAGGTCGGCGTCACCGGGATCGTGGTGCCCGAGGAGCACGACGGCCTGGGCATGGGCGTGGCCGAACTGGCCGCGGTGCTTGAGGAGGCCGGCTACGCCGGGCTGCCCGAGCCGCTGCTCGAAAACGCGGCGGCCTGCGTGCTGTTGGCGTCGTGCGCGTCCGCCTCCGGGTGGCTGGAGAAGATCGCCGCAGGTGAGGCGACGGCCGCTGTACGGCTCCCGGGCCAGAAGTACGTGGTGGAGGCTGCCTCGGCCGACTTGATCGTTATCGGTACCGCCGACGGCGACATCCATGTCGTCAACCCGGCTGACTGTGTGTTCGGGTTGAAGCCCTCAGTGGACCGCAGCCGCAAGCTCTACACGGTAGAGGTCGCGTTGACCCCCGAAACCCTGGTGGCCTCCGACGCCTCGGCCGCGCTCGCCCGTGCCGCCGACATCGCGGCACTCGGTGCTTCTGCGCTGCTGCTCGGGCTGACCCGCCGGATGCTCGACATGGCCGTCGAGTACGCCAAACAGCGGGTCCAGCGTGGAGTGCTGATCGGCACACACCAGTCCGTACAGCACCATCTGGCCAACGTGTTGATCAAGCTGGAGTTCGCCCGCCCGGTGGTGATGCGCGCGGCGTACTCGCTCGCGAACGGTTTGGAATCAGCGCCCCGTGACGTCTCCATGGCCAAGATCTACGCCGCTGAGGCAGCGGATCTGGCGGCGCGGAACTCTCTCCAGGTCCACGGTGCGATCGGCTACACCGAGGAGCATGACCTCCAGCTCTTCATGAAGCGGGCCTGGGCGCTGGGAGCGGCGTACGGGGACGCCAGGTTCCACCGGAGCCGGGTTGCGGCGGATGTGCTGGGGGAGAACCGGGCACCGCTGACACCGACGCTGTAGGCGTGGGGCTTCGTCCCGGCCGCGAGCCTGGCGGTCGGGACGCAGCGGCAGGCCCCCGCGGTATCGGTTCAATGCTGGTCCCACAAGGCGCTGATCGGGACCGCACTCAACCGGTCGCCGAAGTTCAGCACGTGCTGCCCGGTGTAGAAGAGGCAGCCATGGGTGAAGGCTTCGCCCAAAGAATCCCGAAGGGCGACCAGTCCGCGGAAGTCCGCCAGGTCGACGGTTTCGGCGGCCTTCGACTCGATACCTGCCACTCGGCCGTCGGGGGTTTCCAGAACGACATCTACTTCTGTTCCTCGATGATCGCGCCAGTGGTGCAGCCGTACCTCCGTCTCCGCCCAAGTGGCCTGTTTTGCGAGTTCGTTGACGATGAACGTCTCAACCAGAGGACCGCGGCCGGGTGCTACGGGCAAAGCCAGCGCGCCCGGTCCGACGCCGAGGAGATGTGCTGCAAGCCCGGTGTCGGTGATGTGGACCTTCGGGCGTTTGACCGTCCGGGCGGTGAGGTTTCTCGACCACACAGGCAGACGGTGAATCAGGAAGACGGTTTCCAGGAGATCTAGGTAGCGTTCGACCGTAGCCCGGCTGTGGCCCGTCTTGCTCGCCACTGTTGAGACGTTGACCTCCTGGGCAGTCACCGATGCGAGGTAGCGCAGTATGACGCTGGCAGCGCTCGGTAGGTTGATTCGCGTGACCTCGCGCAGATCACGCTCAAGCACTGTGGACAGGTAGGCACGAAACCAAGCCGAACGGGCGCGTGAGGAGGTTCTTCCCACGAGTTCGGGGAACCCGCCCGCGTGGATCCGACGGAAATAGTCGGCCCTCGTCTGCGTCGACGCGCTTCTCTTCCGCAAGGAGTCAGGGTCGGCGAACAGTACGTCGATGAACCGCTCCCGAGCACCTGCCATCTCCCCCTGGGAGAAGGGCCATACATCGAGGATGCCGGCGCGGCCGGCCAATGATTCGGAGATCGAGGGAACCGTCAGGAAACGCATCGAACCGGCGAGGACGAACTGGCCCCGGTCTCGGCTGCTGTCGACGCGATGCTTGATTGCCCGGATCAGGGGATCGCCCGCTCGTTGGACTTCGTCGATGAATACCGGTGCGGATCTGTCGGCGATGAACCCGATGGGGTCATTGAGAGCCGCTTGCAGAAGCGGCTCTGAGTCGAGGGTCAGCCAGGTCCCGCCCCGTTCGGCCCGCAGGTGTTTGAGGATGGTCGTTTTGCCGGCCTGGCGGGGGCCGTTGAGTACGACGACCCGGAACGTGTCCAGGTACTCCTGTGCTGGGGTACAGATTGACCTTGGGATGTCCGACTTCAAGGAGTCGTGAATCTGCTGGTCAGGGCGCTCTCTGGGCAATTTCCCACTCCTTAACATAGCAAAAATGCGCCTATTAAGTATGCAGAACTTCAGCCCTGGGGTAGGTGTTCTTGCGCCATTTTCACTCGATCGGGTGGCCTGTTTGCTTGGATTCTTGGTTTCCAGTCCCGGAGGAACGTCCGGGCTCTGACGTGGTGGCCAGGCCCTGAAACGGAGTCCGGGCCCTGAAGCGGCGCTTCAGGGCTCGGACTGACGAGTGGCGCGACTCAGCTCAACCCGGCTTCGTAGCAGAGCAGTTCCAGCAGCGCCGCCGGATCGGACGTCTGCTCGTCCATCCCCTTCAGCCGGAACCAGTTCGCCATGTTCCGTGCGTCCCGGTGCAGGAAGTCCACTCCCTGCGGGTTCTGCGCCAGGTCCACGACCTGCGGCAGGTCGATGATCATCAGTCGTCCGTGGTGCACAAGCAGGTTGTACGCCGACAGGTCGCCGTGGGCGAGGCCCGCGCGGGCCAACAGGCGCATGGAATCGACGAGTTGTTCCCACAGCTCGTACAACTCGGCGCGATCCGGGCGGAGTTCGGCAAGTCTGGGTGCGCCGAAGCCGGTGTCCGAGCCGAGGTACTCCATGAGCACCTCGGACCCGTTCTGTTGCACGGGGTACGGCACCGGAGCGCCAGCGGTCCACAGCTTGCACAGAGTGTCGAACTCGACGCCCGCCCAGCCCGCGTACGACAGTTCCTCGTCCGCCGACCAGCTGGCCTTGTCCTGTGCGCGCCCCTCGCGGGTGGCCCGCATGTCGCGGCCCTCGCGGTAGGACGCGTCGCGGCGGAACAGTCGGTGCCGCCCGTCGCGGTAGCGCTTGGCCGCGAGAAGAACCGTACGGCCAGGGCTTTCAGCAGTGCCGTCGACGTGACTGCGCTCGATCAGGTGGACGTCGGCTTCCTTGCCGGTTTTGAGAATGCGGATGTCCCGCTCGGCGACCCCGGGGCCGGTCAGCAGCCAGGCGGGGCGCGGTTCGGGCCCGCGGTGGGTGTCGGCCCAGCGCTCCCAGCCGTCGGGGACGGCGAAGAAGTCGGCGAAGCCGGTGTTGTGGTGGTTGTTGAAGAACTCATCGAGAGTCCGCTTGTTCGGCTTGCGGCGGGACAGGCGGAGGTCACGGTTGTTCGACACAGGTGGGGCTTCCTCATCGGTCGCCCGCCGGTGTGTGGATTCAGCGAGTGCAGGAACCGGCGGGTACGGTCGGACGGGCGACTGCCACGTCCAGAGCGGTGAGCTGGATCGTGAGCTGGATCACGGGGCACCTCCTGTGTCGGTCCGCCGGCCGGTGCCGGCGGTCTCGCGCCGCCGGGCGTGCCGGGGCGGGGCTGATTCTGGTCGGGGGTGATCGCTGGGGCAAGTGGATTTCCGGCACTGTGGGACGAAGGCGCCGGATGAGAGCACTGCCCGTGTGCGCCGGGCGGCGCATACTGGATCCGTGGAGCAGCGGCGGAGCTATGCGGACCACCGCCCGTACACGGTTCCGGAGACTCTTGAGGAGCTGACCGGGCCGACGGGCGGGGTGGCCAGGCTGCCCATCCACCTCGACTGGTCGGGTTCACCGGTGCGTGATCTGGACGACCCGGCGACCTTGCGCAGTGTCTACATGACGGTGATCCGTGAGGCGGCCACAGGCAATGATCTGCGGCGTTTCCTCAACAAGGGGACTCTCGTCCGGTTGTGGGACGACCTGTTCCTTCCGCCACAGGTCCGGCGGCTCTGGGAGGCCCGGTTCCCAGAATTGACCGTGTCGCAGACCGTGTAGCTCATTCGGGTGAATGGCTGCGTTTTCGGTGGTGTACATACAAATCCAGGGCCAATGTGCTGCGTGTCAATATGTGGCGAACCAAGAGCTCTGAGGTTATGCACCCGTTTCACGCAAGGCTCATCCGCGTCGGTCTGCAGGCGGCAGCGGAATACGGCTTCGTTCTCGCCGGGGGCTACGCCGTGCAGGCGCACGGATTTGTGTCCCGGCCGTCAGAGGACGTGGACCTCTTCACGAACCAGGGCGATGTTGAGCGGTTCGCGACGGCGGTCGCCGTAGTGACCGCCGCGTATGAGGCCGACGGCCTCACTGTCGAGATCTCGAAGCGCTATGAGACCTTTGCCCGTCTGGAGGTTGAAGACCCTACGGGCGAGCGCTCCAAGGTCGAACTCGGCTATGACTGGCGGGCGCATCCGGCTTCGGTGCTGGGAGTCGATCCGGTCCTCCACCCCGATGACGCTGTGGGCAACAAGATGTGCGCGGCCTGGAACGGAGCAGCAGTCGCTCAACGCACCCGGTACTCCTTGCTCCGCCCCGTGAACAGCCCCGCCTGCTCCGACCAGTCCAGGTTGCCCAGGGTGATCAACGCCGGGGCCATCGTGATCGCCTGAGCCCGTGTCATGTCCCGGGCCGCCCACATCGCGCGCACCGTGCCCTCGACGCCGTGCGGCGGGTAGGACGCGATGGTCTCTGCGGCCCACCGTGCTGTTTCGAGAAGCTTGTCGGCCGGGACGACCTCCGACACCAGCCCGTTCTCATACGCCCGCCGCGCGCTCATCCGCTCCGCGTTGCCGAGCAGCGACAGGCGCATCGCCTCGCCGAACGGCATCCGCTGCGCGAGGTACATCGACTCGAAGCCCGAGACCATGCCGTACGTCGTATGCGGGTCGAAGAAGGTCGCGGTCTCGCTGGCGATCACGAACTCGCACTCGCCGAGCATGTAGAACGCGCCGCCGCAGGCCATGCCGTTGACCGCGACGATGACCGGCTTCCACAGGTCGGAGTGCTTCGGGCCGAGTTTGACCGCCGGGTCATCCATCATGAACGGCGACGACGGCTGCGGGATGTCCACGCTGCGGTCGATCCCCGTACAGAACGCCTGGTCACCCGCGCCTGTCAGGATCACGCAGCGGACGTCGTCGTCGTGCCGCAGGTCGCGCCACAGGCCGTGCAACTCGTTGATCATCGTCAGGTCGAAGGCGTTGTGCCGGTCCGGCCGGTTGAGTGTCACCGTGGCGACGCCGTCGGCCTGCTCGTACCCCAGGGTCTTGAACTCGCGCATGCCGACAACCTTCCTCGAAAAACGACCCGGTGTCAGCGTGGTGTCCATCTCCCACCCCGACGCTTCCTTTGCCGCCATAAACTGACGTACCGTCAGGTTAGAGCAGTGCGCCGCAGCGCGGTGCAGCAGTACAGCGGTGCAGCAGTACAGCGGTGCAGCAGCGCGGCAGCGCGGCAGCGCGGCAGCACAACGCAAGGCAGCAGAGCAGAGCGGCGCGTCAGCGCAGCGCAGAGACTTCGAACACTCCAGGAGCGATCATGCAGGCGGATCCGGTATCGGGCACTATCCCCGCCCTCGTGGACAGCGCGGCGCGCCGGTTCGGCGACCGGGAGGCCGTGATCGACGGCACGGTCAGGATCACCTTCACCGAACTGCGCGACCAGGTCCGCCTGGCCGCCGCAGCGGTCGTCGCCGCCGGGGTGGCGAAGGGCGACCGGGTCGGCGTCTGGGCCCCGAACTCCCGCGAGTGGATCGTGGCGGCGCTCGGCGCACTGTCGGCCGGCGGCGTGATCGTGCCGCTGAACACCCGGTACAAGGGCTCCGAGGCCGCCTACGTCCTCGGCAAGACCCGCGCGAAACTGCTGTTCGTCTCCGGGACGTTCCTCGGGACGTCGTATGTGGGAATGCTGCGCCAGGCCGCCGGCGGCGCGGGCGACGGACACCCCTTCGCCGGTCTGCCCGACCTCAAGTCCGCGGTGGTCCTCGCCGACGCCGCGCCGGACGACTGCGTCGCGTGGCCCGAGTTCACCGCGACCGGTGATCTCGCGTCGGAGCTCCCTGAAGTGTTCCCCAGCGACACCGGCGACATCATCTTCACCTCCGGCACCACGGGGAAGCCCAAGGGTGTGATGACCACCCACGAGCAGACCTGCCGGGTGTTCGAGACCTGGGCCGACACCGTGGGCCTGACCGAGGGCGACCGCTACCTGATCGTCAACCCGTTCTTCCACACCTTCGGCTACAAGGCAGGCATCATCGCCTGCCTGACCGCCGGGGCGACGATGATCCCGCAGGCCGTCTTCGACATCGACGCGGTGATGTCGGTGATCCAGAACGAGCGGGTCACCGTGCTCCCGGGTGCGCCGACCATCTACACGTCACTGCTGGACAACACTGTTCGAAACGGCATAGCCCGGAAGAAATATGATCTCTCCTCACTGCGCCTCGCGGTGACCGGCGCGGCTGCCGTGCCGCTGTCGCTGGTCACCCGGATGTCCACCGAGCTGGGCTTCGACAGTGTGCTGACCGCGTACGGCCTGACTGAGTCCTGCGGCACCGCCACCATGTGCCGCCAGGGCGACCCCGACGAGATCATCGCGTCCACGTCGGGCCGGGCGATCCCGGGCGTCGAGGTCAAAACCGTCGACAGCGCGGGCAATCAGACGGGCGCGGGCGAGTCGGGCGAAGTCGTCGTACGGGGTTACAACGTCATGAAGGGCTACTTCGAGGACGCCGAGGAAACCGCCAAGGCTGTCGACGCCGACGGCTGGCTGCACACCGGCGACATCGGTGTCCTCGACGAGCAGGGCAACCTGCGGATCACCGACCGCATCAAGGACATGTTCATCGTCGGCGGCTTCAACGCCTACCCGGCGGAGATCGAATCCGTACTCGCCGGACACCCCGCGGTGTCCGAGGCCGCTGTCGTCGGCGTGCCGGACGCCCGGATGGGGGAGGTCGGCAAGGCCTACCTGATCCTGCGCCCGGGCGCCTCGGTCACCCCGGAGGAGATCATCGCGTTCTGCCGCAAGGAGATGGCGAACTACAAGGTCCCCCGGTCTGTGGAGATCATCACGGCACTGCCGCGCAACGCGGCGGGCAAAGTGCTGAAGTTCGAGCTGCGGGCGCAGGCTGCGGAAGAGGCCGCCCGCAAGTAGCTACGTCGATCATGTACAAAAGTCCCCTTAACGATCTCTAGAGGGGACTTTTGTACATGATCGAAGCGGCAAATTTCGGGGAGTTATTTTCCCTGGAAGACGGCTGGCTTGCGGGCGGCCTTGGCGCTGTAGCCCTCCACGGAGTCCTCGGAAGTGAGAGTGAGGGCCGCAGACACGGCAGTGAGCTGGAGCGCGTGTGCCATGCCGTTGTCCGCGAACGCGTCGATCGACCGCTTGATGGACTGGACCGCCAGCGGGGCGTTCGCCGCGATTTCCGCGGCGACCGCGCGCGCGGCCTCGTCCAGGTCCGCCACGGGAACAACCTCTTGTACGAGATTGAGCCGCGCAGCGGTCGCCGCGTCGATCCGGCGGCCGGTCAGCGACAGCATCTTGGCCCAGCCCGCACCTGCCTCCCGGGCGATCCGCAGGTCGCCGCCGGCGTCCACGGCGACGCCGATGGTGGCCTCGGGCAGGGCGAACTTCGCGTCGTCGGCGGCGATCCGTACGTCAGCCATCAACGCCAGCTCAAAACCAAAACCGAGGCAGTAGCCCTGTACGGCGGCCACGATCGGCTGCGGCAGTCCGGCGAAGACCGTGAAACGCTCGTGCACCCAGCGCAGGCCCTCGGCGTAGTTGCGGGTCCGCTCGGAACTGCTGCGCCCGGTGATCGCGCCGCCGGGGGCGGTCACGTCGATGCCCGCGCAGAACGCCCGGCCCTCGGCGCGCAGCAGCACCACCCGGATCGAGTCGTCGAACCTGATCCGGTCCGCCATGATGCCCAGTTGCCGGGTGGACTCCCAGCTCCACGCGTTGAGTTTCTCCGGGCGGCACAGGGTGATGACCCCGATGCCGCCGTCGGTGACCTCCAGGTTCATCCGTACCTGATCTTCTTCAATGGTCGGATCGGTGGTGTTGATCACGTGAAGCTCCTTGCGCGCGGCCTTGTCTGACGATGCGTTAGATCGGAGTATGTGACCCTCGCACACCAGAGACAAGGGAGCCTTCTATGGCCGCGGTCCTGCCCCCGGGCACGCTGCACTACGGCATGCAGCTGCCGGTCCAGTCCCAGAGCAAGCTGTACGCCGAAGCGTGGGAAGCGGACTCGGGCCCGGTCGAGCTCGGCCAGGTCGCGCAGGCCGCCGACCGCAGCGGCTTCGCGTACATCGCGGTCTGTGACCACACCGCGATCCCCCGCGCTTACGCCGGAGCCATGGGCACCGAGTGGTGGGACACCATGACCACCCTCGGGTGGCTGGCCGGAATCACCTCGCAGGTGCGTCTGATCAGTCACGTGTCGGTCCTCGCCTACCGGCACCCGATGATGGTCGCCAAGGCGTTCGCCACGCTGGACGTGATCTCCGGCGGGCGCGCGGTCATCGGCGCGGGCGTGGGGCACGTCGAGGGCGAGTTCGAGATGCTCGGCCTGGACTTCAAGGACCGCGGCGCGGCGCTCAACGAGTCGCTGAAGGTGCTCGATCTGGCGCTGCGGGACGAGTACGTGACGTACGAGGGCAAGCGGTTCACGATCCAGGACATGGGCCAGCGGCCCCGTCCGGTGCAGGGGCCGCGTCCGCCGTTCTGGATCGGCGGCTCGGCTCCGGCCGCGTTGAAGCGGGTCGCGGTGCACGGCGACGGCTGGCTGCCGCAGGGCAACCCGCGCGAGACCTACCCGCAGCAGCTGGCCGAGCTCAAGCGGCTGCGCGAGGAGGCCGGGCGCGGCGACGAGCGCCTGGACATCGGCGCGATCACCGAGACGCTGTACGTCGGGGAGCCCGGGTGGGAGGTCGGGGGCCGCACCGTCGCCGGGAAGCCGGAGGTGCTCGCCGAAACCCTGCGCTGGTACGGCGACCAGGGCGCGAACCAGATCCAGGTACGGTTCCGCAGCCGGGACGTCGCCGAGCTCGTGGACCAGATCGAGCGCTTCGGGGCCGAGGTCGCGCCGCTGCTCAACGGCTGACCGTTGCGGAGTGGCGCTGGCGGGCGGGACTCGATCTCATCGTGCCCACGCTCGACTACCGCCTCGCCGCACAGTTCTGGGGGATCAAGGACCTGCGCACTGCGATGCTGACCAATGCGATCGTGGGCGGGACCCCCGCCTACCGACGTGAGTTCACGCAGGACGACACGCCGTCAGGGGCTGCTGACTTCGACGACTGGGTCGTCCGCGCAGTCCTCAACCCGGGGCGTCCGCTCTTCCGTGAGGCCCGGTACCTCTTGGCGGAAGAGCCGGAGATGCGCGACACCGCTCTGTACCACTCGGTTCTCGCGGCTATCGCCCACGGGAATGCCGCGCGCAGCGGTATCGCCGACTGTCTCGGCCGGAAGTCCACTGACCTCACGCACCCGTTGGGTGTGCTCGAAGACGTCGGCATGATCACACACGAGACTGACGCGTTCCGTAAGAACCGATCCGCCTACCGCGTCGCCGAGCCGCTGGTTACCTTCTACCACGCCGTCATGCGTCCGGTCTGGGGCGATCTGGAACGCCCCGGCCGGGCTTCGGCGGTCTGGCAGCGTTCCCAGTCGACGTTCCGCAGCAAGGTCGTCGGACCGCACTTCGAGGACATCTGTCGCACGTGGGCCCGCTGGCACGCGGATCCCGTGATGCCTGTCTCATCGGGTCGCCGACCCCTGGCGATGACATTTATCTGACATACCATCAGGGAATCGGCGCGGTGCGGCGCGGCAGACTCCTTTACGGACCAAGCACAGACCCCGCGCCGCGCCTGAAGACCGAAGGCAGCGCAGGAGTGCGAAGCAAAGGAGTCCGGGCCATGCTCGACCACCTCATCACCGGAGCAACCGTCGTCGACGGGACGGGCGCACCGTCGTACAAGGGTGACGTCGGCATCCGCGACGGCAAGATCGTCGCCGTCGGCCCGGCCGGCAGCGTCACCGAAGAGTCCACGAGCGTCGAGAACGCCGAAGGGCTTGTCCTGGCACCCGGCTTCGTCGACCCGCACACGCACTACGACGCGCAGTTGCACTGGGACCCGTACGCCACCCCGTCGGTGAACCACGGCGTGACCACGATCATCGGCGGCAACTGCGGCTTCACGCTCGCCCCGCTGAAGGCGGTCGACGCCGACTACACCCGCCGGATGATGGCAAAGGTCGAGGGCATGGCCCTCCCCGCGCTTGAGAACGGCGTCGACTGGACGTGGGAGAGCTTCGGCGAGTTCCTCGACAAGCTCGACGGCAACACCGCAGTCAACGCCGCGTTCATGGCCGGGCACTGTGCGATCCGCCGCTACGTCATGGGCCCGGACTCAGTCGGCGAACAGGCCACCCCGGCGCAGATCGCCGCAATGGTCGACGAGCTGAAGAAGGCCATGGAGGCCGGCGCGATCGGCTTCTCCACCGGCCAGTCGAACCACACCGACGGCGACGGTCAGCCCGTCCCGTCGCGGCACGCCACGCCCGAAGAGATCCTTGCCCTGTGCGCAGAAGTCGGCAAGCACGAAGGCACCCAGCTCGAAGTCATCGTCCAGGGCTGCCTCGACCAGTTCTCCGACGACGAGATCGACCTGCTGGTCAAGATGACCACCACGGCGGGCCGTCCGGTGAACTGGAACGTGCTGACTGTTGACTCGGCTGCGCCGGACCGCGCGCCGCGGCAGATCTTCGCCTCCGAGCAGGCGAAGAAGGCCGGCGGCAAGATCGTCATCCTGACCATGCCGGTCCTGGTGCCGATGAACATGTCGTTGCTGACCTACTGTGCGCTGAACCTCATGCCCACCTGGGGCGAGATCCTGTCGCTGCCGGTCCCGGAGCGCATCGCCAAGCTGCAGGACGCGGACGTCCGGGCAGCGATGGTCAAGCACGCGAACTCCCCGGAGGCCGGCGTCTTCCGCCGCCTGGCCGACTTCGGCCGCTACGTCATCGGCGACACCTACTCCGAGGCCAACAAGGGCCTGTCGGGCCGGGTCGTGGCGGACATCGCCGCTGAGTGGGGCACGGACGAGTTCGCCACGCTGGTGCAGATCTGCGTCAACGACGAACTCCGGACGATCCTGTGGCCCATGCCGACCGACAACGATGAGGCGTCCTGGCGACTCCGTCAGGAGATCTGGGAGAACGAGCACGTCATCCTCGGGGGCTCGGACGCCGGGGCGCACCTGGACCGCATGTGTGGCGCCACGTACACGACCCGCTTCATCGGCGACTCGCTGCGCGGCCGGAAGCTGGTCCCCCTTGAGCGTGCGGTGCAGATGCTGACCACCGAGCCGGCCCAACTGTTCGGCCTGCGCGACCGCGGCAGCATCGCCGAGGGCAACTGGGCCGACCTGGTCCTGTTCGACCCGGCGACGATCGACTCCGGCCCGGCGCGGCTGGTGCACGACCTGCCCGGCGACAGCCCCCGGCTGACGGGTGAGGCCATCGGCATCGTGTCGGTGCGGGTCAACGGTGTCGAGACGATCCGCGACAACCAGACCACGGGGGCCGTCAACGGCACCCTGCTGCGGTCAGGCCGGGACACGGCGACGGTTTCCTGCTGAGGTGCTGAGGTGCTGAGGTGCTGAGGTGCTGAGGTGCTGAGGTGCTGAGGTGCTGAGGTGCTGAGGTGCTGAGGTGCTGAGGTGCTGAGGTAATTCCCGGCCCGGTCAGGGGCGGGGCTGGTGAGACATCCGGGCGGCCGGTGACGCGTTTGTGCGTCACCGGCCGGGGACAGGGCCAGGGTCTCCGGGCGTCCCCGGTGCGTGGACCAGGGATGTCCTCCACCCCCCCCAACGCGTCCACCGGCAGCCGCATTTCCCAGCGCCGGAGGACGATGACGCGGGCCCGGAGACACGGGCGGACACCGCGCACCACCATACGGGCGACCTCGAAGAGGTGAACTTTCCCCTTCCGGCTGCGGTTCACGTGTCACGGCGAGCCGTCCCACAGTTCGCCTATCAGAGTGTTCATCAGAATCCGCTGCCCTGCGCCGGCCCGACTGCGGCCGGGATGCCGGCGTCTGAAAGCACGGCTTCAGGGCACCCGGTATGTCCCGTGTCCTCGCCGCAGCCCGGAGAGTCCGGAGCAGCTCCGCCTGAAACAGGAGTTCCCGTGTTCCATTCCGTACGGAAGAAATTCCGCGCCGTGCTCCCGGAAATTCTCCGCTTCGCCACGGTGGGGGGCGCCGGATATGCGTCCGACGTCCTCATCTTCAACACGCTCCGTGCCGCGGCGGACGTCGGGCCGCTCCCGGCGAAGACGGTTTCGCTTCTGGCGGCGACTGGCGTCGCATTCTTCGGAAACCGCTACTGGACCTACAGGGACCGGATTTCCCAGACCTCGGACGCCGGCCGGGTCGGCCGCCAGTTCCTGTCCTTCACCGTCATCAGCCTGGTAGGGATGGCGATCCAGCTGCTCTGCCTGGCCGTCTCGCACTACGGGTTCGGCTGCACCGGGCTGCTCGCGGACAACATCGCGGGCAACGTCGTGGGGATGGGGTTCGCCACCGCGTTCCGCTTCTGGGGGTACCGGACGCTCGTCTTCCGGCACGATCCTGTGCAGGCTCAGGCACCGGCGCGGACCGACCAGTCTTCACTGGCGGGCGTCCCCGCCCGGTGACACCCGGGCTTGCAGAGCCGCACTGAGGGACTCGGCATTTCCCCGCATAAGGAACCACACCCCCGCCCATGAAGAAGGCCCCGGACCAGTGATCCGGAGCCTTCTACTGCACCTCGCCGGGGCAGAGTCCCTCGATCAATCCCGCGCTTGCGGTGTCATTTCGGACTGGTCGGGGGCAATACGTTCGATGCGGAGGACGTGAGGAAAAATCCGTCTCCCTGAGAGAAGACGAACGCCCTGTCGGTGGGGATGTCGAGCGGCAGGCGGATGGTGAACTTCCCCTGCGCGTCCGTCCGTAGGGTCCCTAGATAGTCGGCTGTCTGCCACAGATCACCTTGGGCGGGACCGGCCCTGCCGACGACGGGCGCCTCCGGGACCGGCTTCCCGCACCCGTCCAGGAGTCGGCCCTTCAGGATGTCCGCCTGCTTCGGGCCGGGGTTGCCCTCTTCCGGAACGCGCTTGACGTCCAGTGAACTGCCCTTGCGCATACAGGCGTCCGGCCAGTGGCCCAGCTCGAAGAGGGTGGCGCCCTCGATCACCTGGTCTGCGGAGCCGACCCGCTTGAACTTGTCGGGTGCGAGCCCGGCCGCCTGGTAGGCGTCCTTCTCGGTGGCGAAGGCCGGTCCCGCCAAGAGGTAGTGGGCCCCGGCCGCGCGCAGACGGTGGGCCATCTGCTCCGGGTCGCCGGTTGCGGTGATCGCCACCGGACGGCGGCGCAGATCGTCGCCGAACAGGGGGTGGGTGAAGGGCTGGGAGCCCGTGGGCACAAACCCGATCACCGCCCCGGCGGGCAGGGTGTCCAGTACGGCGTACTGGTGCCACGGCGAGACCTGTTGCCGGTGCAGCCTGCCCTGGGCGGCGTCGACGACCCGCATCGCGCTGGTGTCGGGGGAACCTGGGGTCGCTACAGCGGTGGCGCCCAGACTCCACACCCCCGCGGCGGCGGCGGCGACCGCGACCGGGAGCGTGACGGCGGCCGAGGTCGCCCAGGTCCAGGTACGGCCCGCCACCAGACCGGTCAGCAAGCGGGCCAGACGGTCCAGGCTGAGCGCGGCCAGCGGAACCGCACAAACGTAGGTCAACAGGATGTACCGGGCCCACCAGGGGGCCGGGCTGGCCAGCAGGGTAAGGATTCCGGTGACCGCCAGAGGCACGACGGGGCCGTGCCGGTGGGTGCGGGAGAACATCCACATCCCCACGGCGGCCAACGAACCAGGCAACACCAGGAACAGCCACAGGGGCCCGAACCCGCCGACGCGGACGTCGTACCCCGGCGTGGTCGCCGGACCGGTCAGGCCGGTGGTCCAGGATTGCCACACCTGCTGCAGGTCGCTCAGGCCACGGAGTTCGGGAGGCGTGTTGGACACGATGATCACGTCGAAGACGGTGCCCGTCCCGGTGAACCCGAAGACGGTGAACGGGGTGAAGGGGTTGCCGACGGTGACCAGGTTGCGCAGATACCAGAAACCGCCGAGGGCCAGCGCCGGAGCCAGTACGAGGGCGATCCCCACCCGCAGGGAGAAGGAGCCCAGGGGGGAAGCGTTACGGAACGCGCCTACCGCCGACACTGCGACGACCAGCACGACCGGCAGCACGACCAGGATGGTGGGCTTGGTCGCGCAGGCCATGCCGGTGGTGGCGCCCAGCAGCGTCAGACGCATGACAAAGGCGGCACGCGGCAGTTCACCGACCTGCCGCAGCGCGCAGGCCTGGTAGAGCGCCGCCACCCCGAGCGCGGCGGCACCGGCGTCGACGTAGGCGGTCGGGGCCTGACCCAGGACGGCCGGGGTGCCGAGGAACACCAGTGCACCCAGCAGGGCGTACGGGCGCCGGGCGCCGAGCAGCCCGGCGAGGCCTGCCACCGACACCGCGCCCAGCGCGAGCACGGGGAACTGTGCCAGGGCTGCGTACCGCATCGTGTGCAGGAACACCCCCGGCCACGCCATGAGCAGTTCCATGTTCAGCGGATAGGCGTCGGTCCACTTGTTGATGCCGCCCTGGCTGATCCGGCCGCTGGTGATCCAGTGGTCCGGGCCGGTCAAGTGGTACATCAGACCGTCATAGTCCAGGTTCGGCAGGTAGAACACTTGAGCGGCCGCCGCCACGTACAGACCGCCGACCACAACTGCCAGGGCGCAGGTCGCGGGGTGGTGTACCACCGCGCGGACCAGACTTCGGATGGGGCGTCGGCCCTGGGGGAACCGGGCGGTCACCGGTCGCCGCACCGCGAAGACGGCGCAGACGACCGCAACACCGCAGCAGGTGAAAGTCAGGGCTACGGGGTTGTACGCGGTCACGACGCCGCCCACGGCCAGGGAGATCAACACGACTGCGGCCAGGAACGCGGACAGGATGAAGGTGGCGCTCTCACGGTAACCCCGGGGGTTACAGCGGGCCGCCAGGAAATAGGCCGCGAACAACAATGCGGCGCTCGATACAAGCAACTGGGTTAGTGGCACATATTCACTGTGCCTATGACAGGCGATACTTCGTGTCGGACACACTTGGTGCAGCAATTTTTCAGCCTGTTGATGCTTTCCCAGGGCTGATTCCACTGGTGATGCCGGGAGGACCGCATCCCGCCCGGTCGCGGGCACCCCCGTCCGGAGGCTGGGGGAGGATCCAGCCGCGGAGGGCCGCGGGGTGGACGCCGGAGGCGAGTCGGAGGCGAGTCGGAGGCGAGTCGGAGGTAAGTCGGAGGTAAGTCGGAGGTAAGTCGCGACACCGTTTCTGACTAGTCGTCAGCCCCTGGTTATGGTGGGCTCCTCGCACCACTCCGGGAGGCCCCAATGCGCATCGGCGTGACCATTTTCCAGACCGACCTGCTCATCAACCCGGTCGAGCTGGCCCGCGAGGCGGAGGCCAGGGGCTTCCACTCGCTCTACCTCCCCGAGCACACCCACATCCCCGTCAGCCGGCAGACGCCGTGGCCGATGGGCCGCGATGAGGACCTGCCGGCGGCGTACTCCCGCGTCCTTGATCCGTTCATCTCACTGGCGGCGGCGGCGAGCGTGACTTCGACGATCATTCTCGGTACGGGGATCAGCGTCGTCGCCGAGCACGATCCCTTGTCGTTGGCCAAGGCGGTCGCGACCCTCGACCACCTGTCCGGCGGGCGGTTCGTACTCGGCACCGGATTCGGCTGGAACAAGGAAGAGATGGCCGGCCACGGGGTGGACTTCGCCCAGCGCCGTGAGGTCACCCGGGAGTACGTCCTGGCGATGCAGTCCCTGTGGCGGGACGAGGTCGCGGAGTTCCACGGGGAGTTCGTGGACCTGGAGCCGAGTTGGGCCTGGCCTAAGGCGCCGGGCGTGCGGACGCTGCTCGGCGGCGGGGCCGGACCCAAGATGTTCGCGCACATCGCGGAGTACGCGGACGGCTGGCTGCCGGTCGGCGGCGGCGGTCTCACCGAGGCGCTGCCGAAGCTGCGTACGGCCTTCGAGGAGCGCGGGCGCGACCCGGAGACCCTTGAGGTGATCCCGTTCGGCACACTGCCGAGCGAGGCCAAGCTGGCCCACTACCGGGAGACCGGCTGCACCGAGGTGGTCCTGCGACTCCCCGAGGGCGGGCGGGACGAGGTCCTGCGGGCGCTCGACGAGCACAGCGAGTATCTGGACTGACGGGGAATAGTCCGACTCAACGGCTGTTGTCGCAGGTGCTGTGCATATCTAACCGTGTAAGTGATGTGGAGCACCTGTGATGGAGCCGCACCACCCGGCTGCCTACTCTGGGTCTGTTCGGTGCCTGTTCGAATCGTGGGTCCCGTACGTCCACAATCTGTGCTCCGGCACAGCGCCCTTGAAAGAACGACTGACAGCGAAGGTTGTCGAATGACCCAGGCACCGGCGGACGCCGTACCCACCCAGAACAGCATGCGGCGCGCCCTGCGCCGGGCCCGGGACGGGGTCATGCTCGACGTCGCCGAGGCCGCGGTGCTCCTGCACGCGCGGGGGGACGACCTCAAAGATCTGTGCGCGTCGGCGGCCCGGGTGCGGGACGCTGGGCTCGACGCCGTCGGCCGGCCTGGTGTCATCACGTACAGCCGTAAGGTCTTCATCCCCCTGACACGGCTCTGTCGGGACAAGTGCCACTACTGCACCTTTGTGACCGTTCCCGGGAAGCTCAAAAAAGACGGCCACGGGATGTTCCTGTCGCCCGACGAGGTCCTGGAGATCGCCCGGCAGGGGATGGCGATGGGCTGCAAGGAAGCCCTGTTCACCCTCGGCGACCGGCCCGAGGACCGCTGGCCCGAGGCGCGTGAGTGGCTGGACGCGGCCGGTTACGACGACACGCTCTCGTACGTCCGCGCCATGGCGATCCGGGTGCTTGAGGAGACCGGCCTGCTGCCGCACCTCAACCCGGGTGTCCTGTCCTGGACGGACTTCCAGCGGCTCAAGCCGGTCAGCCCGTCCATGGGCATGATGCTGGAGACCACCGCGACGCGTCTGTGGTCGCAGAAGGACGGGCCGCACTACGGTTCGCCGGACAAGGACCCGGCCGTGCGGCTGCGCGTCCTGGAGGACGCGGGGCGCTCCAACGTGCCGTTCACGACCGGCATCCTGATCGGCATCGGCGAGGACAAGACCGAGCGGGCCGAGTCCATCTTCGCGATGCGGAAGGTCGCCCGGCAGTACGGCGGCATCCAGGAAGTCATCGTGCAGAACTTCCGCGCCAAGCCGGACACGGCGATGCGACACGTGGACGACGCCGACCTGAACGAACTGGCCGCGGCGATCGCGGTGACCCGGATCGTGCTCGGCCCGAAGGCGCGCGTGCAGGCACCGCCGAACCTCGTCGGCCAGGAGTACGCGCTGATGATCGACGCGGGCATCGACGACTGGGGCGGCGTCTCGCCGGTGACCCCGGACCACGTGAACCCGGAGCGTCCGTGGCCGAACATCGACGAGCTGGCGGCAAAGACCGCTGAGGCCGGTTTTGCGCTCAAGGAACGTCTCACCATCTACCCGGAGTACATCCAGCGCGGTGAGCCGTGGATCGACCCCCGGGTGCTGCCGCACGTGCGGGCGCTGTCGGATCCGACGGGGATGGCGATTGAGGGGAAGAAGCCGGTCGGCCTGCCGTGGCAGGAACCGGAGGACATCTTCACCGCTACGGGCCGTACGGATCTCCACACGACCATCGACTCCGAAGGCCGTACGACCGACCGCCGCGACGACTTCGACAACGTCTACGGCGACTGGGAGTCCCTGCGCGAGCAGGTGGCGGCGGGCACGTACGAGCGGGTCGACGGTGACCTGAAGGGCGCACTGGCGCAGGCTGCTGACGATCCGTCAAAACTGACGGACAGTGAAGCGCTGACCCTGTTCTCGGCGGACGGCCCCGCGCTGGAAGCGCTCTGCGGTATCGCCGACGACCTGCGCCGCGACACGGTGGGCGATGAGGTCACCTACGTCGTCACGCGGAACATCAACTTCACCAACGTCTGCTACACCGGCTGCCGGTTCTGCGCGTTCGCACAGCGCCGTACGGACGCCGACGCGTACACACTGTCGTTGACCCAGGTCGCCGACCGGGCCGCGCAGGCCTGGGAGGTCGGTGCGACCGAGGTGTGCATGCAGGGCGGGATCCACCCGGACCTGCCGGGGACGGCCTACTTCGACATCGTCAGGGCCGTCAAGGAACGTGTGCCCGGGATGCACGTGCACGCGTTCTCCCCGATGGAGATCGTCAACGGCGCGACGCGCACCGGCATGTCGATCCGCGAGTGGCTGACGGCGGCCAAGGAGGCCGGGCTCGACTCGATCCCGGGCACCGCCGCTGAGATCCTCGACGATGAAGTCCGCTGGGTGCTCACCAAGGGCAAGCTGCCGGCCGCCACCTGGGTCGAAGTGGTCTCCACCGCACACGAGTTGGGCCTCCGCTCGTCGTCCACGATGATGTACGGCCATGTGGACAACCCGAAGCACTGGGTCGGTCACCTGCGGCTGCTCGGCGAGATCCAGGACCGCACCGGCGGCTTCACCGAGTTCGTGACGCTGCCGTTCATCCACACCAACGCGCCCGTCTACCTGGCCGGCATCGCCCGCCCGGGGCCGACGACGCAGGAGAACCGCTCGGTCATGGCCATGGCCCGGATCCTGCTGCACGGCAAGATCCGCAACATGCAGACCAGCTGGGTCAAGCTCGGTACGGAGGGCTCCCGGCAGGCGCTCACCGGCGGGGCGAACGACCTCGGCGGGACGCTGATGGAGGAGACCATCTCCCGGATGGCCGGCTCTGAGTACGGCTCGTACAAGTCCATCGCCGAACTGGAGGAGATCGCCTCCGGCATCGGCCGCCCGGTGCGGGTCAGGTCGACGACGTACGGCGAGGTGCCGCAGGAGCGCATCGACACCGCGCGCAGGCACGACGGGAAGCTGCCGGACCTGTTGCCGGTGGTGTGAATGTCTTAGCGGTCGCTTGAGGCTCCTCCGCCGGTCTGTGACTGGCGGAGGAGCCTCTTCTTTGTGTTACTGAACCTCTACGGCTGGAAACTCGCGTAAACCTGGTCGTAGGTGTTGCGGACCGTGATCAGGCCGCTCTCCGGTCCGGACACCCAGAAGTCGTAGGTGTGGCCGCCCACGACGTAGCTGAGGTTGACCGACCGACGCGGTGTCCCCTTGTCGTTCCAGCTGAACTCCCGCTTCGCCGCTGTGTTCCCGCGGTAGGTCGTCCGGATCAGCCCGATGAGTTTGTAGCCCGGGTTGTCCTTCGCCCCTGAGGCGTCGTCCCTGCTCAGGTCGGCGTACGGATCACCCGATGCGTCGCGTGCGTCGACGCGCGCCCCGAGCCGGAAGACGTTGCCTGGGCTGTGGTGGAAGATCCGGCCGTCGCTGTCGGTGGACCGCTCAGTCCAGTCGACCGGTACCAGAACCGAGAAGCCGGCCGGGTCGTTGATCCGCTGATAGCCGGACTGCGCAGGGGTGTTCGTGGCGGTCAGTGTGGTGGAGCCGGTGAGCGTCGCGATGCCGAAGTCGGTCAGCACCGCCCGGCCACGATCCGGTGTGCGCTGTCCACAGTGGTCCCCCCGATCTGTGGCAGCCTTCGGTCCGCTGCCCACACTGTCGGAACGAATGTACTGATGCCCGCGTATGCCGATGGCGTGAAATCGCTTCCGCGGCATGGAATCCGGGGTGTGACCAACGAGACGTCAGGCACCGCGCCGACCCCCGGTGTCCGACCGCGCCGGTACGCTGCGGCGGACAATGGGCAACGGGGGAAGCGGGTAGATGGCGGTGGAACTACCGATGGCCGGACTGTGGTCCCGGGGACAACAGCAGGATTTCCGGTCGCGGATCCGCGGCTGCCTGCTCGGTGGGGCGGTGGGGGACGCACTCGGGGCGGGGATCGAGTTCCTCAGCCTGGACGCCATCCGTGAGCAGCACGGCTCCGACGGAGTGACCGGTTACGTCCCGGCTTATCAGCGCATCGGGGCGGTGACGGACGACACCCAGCTGACCTTGTTCACCGTCGACGGGCTGATCCGCGCGCATGTGCGGCGGGACGTCACCGGCGGGTGGCACCCGCCGACCGACGTCCACGCCGCCTACTTGCGCTGGCGTTCCACCCAGACCGAGTGGGGACCCGACGAGCGGCTCAACGACGGCTGGCTGGTGCGTGAGGAGTGGCTGTACGCGGTTCGGGCCCCCGGGCACGCGACCGTGCGCGGCCTGGAGGACGGTCCGCGCGGCACGCTCGACGCGCCGCGCAACCCGGATGCGAAGGACGTCGGCGCGCTGATCCGCTCCGCGCCGTTCGGCCTGTTGGCCGGCTGGGAGCCTGAGCTCGTCTTCCAGCTCGCGGTGGAGAGCGCCGTGCTGACGCACGGACACCCCACCGGCTACCTGGCCGCCGGCGTGTTCGCGTCGATCGTGCACGGAGTCCTGCGCGGAAGACAGTTGGAGGACGCCGTACGGACCGCTCTCGCGCAGGTCGAAGCAAGACCCGGGGGCGGCGAGGTGGCGGCCGACCTCTACCGGGCCCTTGAGCTGGTGCGTGACGGGATGCCCAGCACGGAGCGGGTGGAGTCCCTGGGCAGCGCCTGGGTCGCCGAGGAGGCTCTGGCCATCGCCGTCTACTGTGCCCTGACCGCGCCTGACATCCGTACGGGAATGCTGACCGCCGTCAACCACTCAGGTAACAGTGACTCCACCGGGGCGTTGTGCGGGGCGCTGCTCGGCGCGGTGCACGGGGAGACGGCGCTGCCCGCCGACCTGGTGGCCGAGTTGGAGGGCCGGGGCACGATCCTGGCGCTGGCCGACGACTTCGCGATGGAGCTGACCCACGGAGCCGAACTGCACGGCGAGAGTGCCTGGCTCAAGCGCTACCCGGTCTGACCGTACGGCTGCGTGGGCGCGGCCCGTAGGGGAGGCCGGTCGGTGGTCTTGAGGGAACTGCCCGCGCGGGGCGCGGCTTCGGATCGGCAGTCGCACACCGAGCGGTACCGGCAGGTCTTGACGGGAGCGCCCGGCCTTCATGTCGACACGACTCACGCCCCGGTGTGTTCAGCGTCGAGGGGGATTCCGAAATCCCCCGGGGCGGTTGCCGCCGGGGCGGCTGAAAGTCGTAACAGTGTTCGCGTTTTCGAGCGGCCCTGCGTTCGGGCTCATCACCGTACGTTGACGTATGGAAAATTGGTCAACGGCCTTGTGTTCAAGTATGAATTCTAGTCAGATCGACACTATGTGGTCGCCCGGACAATCACATGCGGAATCAGCAGCGGCTGGGGAGCCGTTTCGGCGGCCCCGGCCACCATTCCCAGGCGTTCGCGGACGACTTCGGCGATGGCCTCGCCGAAGTCCTTCACCGGCCACGTGACCGAGCTGAGCGCCGGGGTCACCGCCGCCGCCACCGGGATGTCGTCCACGCCGACCACGGCGACGTCCGCCGGCACCCGCAGGCCCTGCGCGTGTACGGCGGTGACCACCGCGAGGGCGACCTCGTCGTTGTACGCGCACACCGCCGTGGCGCGGTCCGCGCCGCCGGACAGCACGCAGTCGGCCACCGCGGTGGACGCGGCCGCGGACTCCAGCGGCACCCTGCACACCTGCGGGGCGGGCGCGCCAGCCGCCGCGCAGGCGTCCCGGATCGCCGAAAGACGCAGGTCACGCAGGCGCTGTAGGTCGCGGGAGTCAGCGTCCGCGTAGACGAGCCGCCGGTGCCCCAGGGCCAGCAGGTGCTCGGCCTGGGCCTGGCCGATGGCGTACTGGAATCCGTCGAAGGTCAAGTCGTCGTGCGGCCCGCCGTCCGCGAACGGCTCGACCAGCTCGACGTCGGCGTTCTCCAGGAGCTGCCGGGCCTCCGGAGTCATGTCGTCGGTCAGCAGGACCACCGCCGCCGGGCTCATCCGCAGCCAGGCCCTGACCGTGCCCGGGTCCACCAGGCCGCGCCCCAGCGCGGCGACGCACACCAGGTCGCGGCGGGCGAGGGCGTGCCCCGTCTCCTCCATGATCGTGGTGATCGCGTGTCCGAGCGGGAGTATGGGAAGCGCCATCAGGACGACGTCACTCCGTCCCTTGCGCAGCGCCCTGGCGCCCGCGTGCGGGTGGTAGTCGAGGCTGTCCGCAGCCTCTTTGACGCGTTGTCGGGTGGCTTCGGAGATGTGCTGGTCCGGGGCGTCGTTGAGGACGTAGCTCACCGTCGCGCGGGACACACCCGCGAGTCGGGCGACATCGGCGCTGGTGGCCCTGGTTCGGCTGGTCTTCACCACTCCATGATCTGTCTTTCAAGGGGTGAATGATTGGCGGGGCATTGCAATGTCCGCGTGTTCACCTTAGTTTCGCTACCCGCAGGACGACACGTGTCCGGTACGCCCGGTCGGGGTTCGCAATCCGGACGCCCGTTTTCCCGTCCCGCGGAGGATTCCGGCCGCCGAATACGACTCGGTGACACGTGTTCTTTCCCCATCGGCAAGGTGCGCTCCATCCGTGCCCGACAAGATCGTCAGCAGTCGCTCCGAGTGATCCCAGCTGCGCAGCCGACCCGTGCGCAGCCGATCCGTGCGCGGTCGGCATCGGCCGAGCTCAGATGTGAGTCACCGACTGAATCCGCACCGCCCCGCACCGCCCCGCACCACACCGCCCCGCCCCGCATCTCCCCAGGCTTCGGAGGCTGAAAAAATGGTACGCAGCGTCAGAAAGACCACACTCCTCATCACCAGCGCTGTGGCCGCTACGGCGGTTGCCGTGGCCGTACCCGTGGCGATGGCCGACGGTGGCGCCAAGGGCAACGTCGAAGCGACGCAGAAGCACGGCAAGCCCCCCACCGTGCCGAAGAAGCTGAAGATCCTGCTCAGCAACGACGACGGATACCGCAGCCCGCTCCTGCGGGCGATGCAGAAGGCCCTCCAGGCCGCCGGCCACGAAGCGGTCATCGTGGCGCCGGCCGGCGATCAGTCCGGCAAGGGCACCGGCATCAACGCCTCGCCCGGCTCCACCGTGAAGGCGTTCCAGGCCGAACCGGGTATCTGGGCGGTCGAGGGCACCCCCGGCGACGCCGTGCAGTTCGGCGTCGCCAACGTGTTCACCGACGGCAAGCCCGACCTGGTGGTCTCCGGCGTCAACTTCGGCCAGAACGTGGGTGGTTCGACGAACCACTCGGGCACGGTGGGCGCTACCGTCGCGGCCAACGACAAGGGCATCCCGGGCATCGCGATCAGCGCCGAGTACAACTTCTCGGACCCGACGAACCTTTTCCCGTCAGGCCCGGCCGCCGCCGCCTTCGCGCCGGTCCTGGTGCAGAAGCTCATCGACACGGCGGGCCGCGGGCCGCTGCTGCCGCCGCACACCTCGCTGAACGTGAACTTCCCCGTCAAGCCGACCGGCAAGGTGGAGTTCACCAACGTCGGCCAGGCGGACAACATCGTCACCAAGTACGTGCCGGACCCGGGCAACTGCGCGACCTGCTTCAAGGTCGACCTGAGCCTGGACCCGAAGGCGGTCGAGCCGGTCCGCAACGCGGACACGACGGCGATCTCCAAGGGGTCGGTGAGCGTTTCGCTGCTGACCGCCGACTGGACGGCGTTCGGCTGGCAGTGGGGTCAGCCGCTGAGCATGTTCGACGTGCAGGCGACCAAGTGGCGGCTGGACGACCTGAAGATCAAGTAGCCCCTCCGGCCACTACTGCCCCTGTCCGGTACGGCCCGCCGCACAGGCGGCCCGCATCGGACGGGTTCAGGCGTTGTCCTTGACCGCAGCGCTGTCCGGCACTCCCGCTTCGGCCTCCAACGAGGCGATCAGCGCCAGGAGTTCCCCGTGCGTCACGCCCTCAGGGACCGGCTTGGGGAGGTTCCGCAGCGGCGGGTCCCACGTCTTCAGCTCCGGGTCGTAGCGCCGCACGACCTTGGCGGGGACGCCCGCGAGCACGGCGTGGTCCGGGTGTTCACCCCGGACGACCGACCCGGCCGCGACCACGGTGTTCCGGCCCAGCTTCACGCCCGGCAGGATGACCGCTCCCGCGCCGATCCAGCTGCCTGGCCCAATCTCGACGGCTTCGTTGATCGGCCACTGCCGCCCGATGGGCTCGTCAGGGTCGCCGTACGAGTGGTTCTGGTCGGTGATGTAGATGTATGGGCCGGTCCACACGTCGTCGCCGAGGGTGATCGAGTGGTGTCCGACGATGTGCGAGCCGCGGCCGACGGTGCAGCCGTCGCCGATCCGCACGACGGCGTCCGGTCCCAGATCGTGGTCCGGGGACAGTCCGGCGGACAGGGTCACCTGGTCGCTGATGACGCAGCCGGAACCGATGGTGATCCACCGCTCGCCGAAGACGTTGCCGAGCGGGAAGGCGAGGCGGGTCCGGTCGCCGAGGGCGCGGAAGCGGTACGGGCCCGGGTGCTGTGCCGTCACTGATCCGTGGTGCTGCGCGGCCCGCCAGCCGGCGTGCACGGCACGGGACACCGCGCGGCGGCCCAGGGCGCCCAGGGCTGTGGTGATCGACATGGGTTCACCGTACCTACGTGACCGAACAGTGCGCAGTGATCCCTGTCATGTCTACTGACGGTCCGTTAGATTTTTGGTGTCGAGTCGGACTGTAACGCTGTCACAGAAAATCGGAGGGGCCATGCGCGCCGCAGTCATCAACGGAGTCAGGGACGTCACTGTCGAGGAGGTCCCTGACCCGGTCCTCAAAGACGCCACCGGCGCGGTGGTCAAAGTTGAGGCGAGCGCGCTGTGCGGCTCCGACCTGCACTTCTACGATGGTGAGTTTCCCGTCAGCGGCCTGATCCCCGGGCATGAGGTCATCGGCACGGTCGTCGAGGCGGGTGCGTCGGCTGAAAAGGTCAAGGCCGGTGACCGGGTGCTGGTCTCGCCGGTCCTGGGCTGCGGGGTCTGCGCCGGGTGCGTCGCGGGGAACCCCGTGGACTGTGTGGCGGGTCTCAAAGTCCTCGGCGCCAGCAACGACCTGCCCGGCGGGCACGCGGAGTACGTGGCGATCCCGGCGGCGGACCGGTTCCTGCTGCCGGTCCCGGCGGACCTCAGCCTCGACCACGCCGTGCTGCTCACCGACGCACTCCCCACCGGGTGGACCGCCGCGTCCCGCGCCGACATCACGCCCGGCTGTACGGTCCTGGTCATCGGACTGGGCCCGGTCGGGCTGTACGCACTCCAGTCCGCGCAGGTGCTCGGTGCCGGCCGGATCTTCGCCGCGGACCGGGTCCCGGAACGCCTGGCGATCGCCGAGAGCCTCGGCGCGGAGCCGGTGGACGCGTCGGCGGGCGACCTGGCCCAGCAGATCAAGGCGCTGACCGGCGGTCGCGGCGCGGATGTCGTCATCGAGGCGGTCGGCCAGGACGCGACGCTGACCGCGGCGCTCAACGCCGTCCGTACGTCCGGCACGGTCTCTGTGGTCGGCGTCAACGCCAACTTCGCGTTCCCGCTGGCCGCGCCGCTGGTGCTGATCCGCAACACGACACTGCGGTTCACGACCGCGCCGGTCCCGGCGACCTGGCCGGTGCTGCTGCCGCTGATCCAGCACGGGCGGCTGAAGCCGGTGGACGTGTTCACCCACCGGCTGCCGCTGTCCGACGCGGCTGAGGGGTACCGGCAGTTCGCGGACCGGGAGAACGGGTGCCTGAAAGTGCTGTTCGACCCGGCGGGGTGAAGCATCCCGCGTTGACCATGGGAATAGCGCGTCGTAATCCGGGCAGTCCAGCCGCCCGTTTCGCAATATCCCCACGATCAACACGACGTGCGGTGCGGGCTCAGGTCGCCGGCTTGTCCAGCAGGCCCTTGAGGTCGGTGCTCAGCGCCTCCTCGGAGGGGAGCTCCCCCTGCGGACTGACCTCGTTCACCAACTGCGGGAGCGCCGCCGCGAGTTCCGCCGCGGCTTCCTCACGGGTGACACCGGCCTGGGCCGCGAGCTTGTCGATCGCCTCAGTGCCCAGTGCCTCAGTCAGCTCCTTGCCGCTCACTGGCTGATTGTTGCCGGTGTCCACCCAGGACTTCACCTGCGGACCGAGGCCGCCTGCCTGGAGCTTGCCGAGCATGCCGCCGAGGCCGCCGCTCAACGCCTTCCCGGCCAGCGCGCCGAGCACGAGTTTCATCACCATGCTCTGCACGCCGCCGCCCTTGCCGCCGCCGAGCAGTCCGCCCAGCAGTCCGCCCAGGCCGCCGCCCATGCCACCCATGCCGCCCATCGTGTGCTCCTCTGCTGCTTGCCCGAGGGGAACTTCAGTTTCATCGTGGGCCAGAAGTGGTCACTGCGCGCGCTGAGCGGATTGCGGGACGTGCGCTTCCGTTCACCGGAAGAGTCAGTCGTACGGAGATCCCACAGCGGGCATCGTGTGGACTGAGCACCCACACCTGCCAGGACTAGGGACGGACACCCGATGAACGGTCTGAAGGACGTCTACATCGTCGACGCCGTGCGCACGCCGATCGGGCGGTACGGCGGCGCGCTCGCCGGTGTCCGGCCTGACGACCTCGCGGCAGCGGCCGTCCGCGCGCTTGTCGCCCGTACGCCCGGCCTTGACCCTGTTCTCATCGACGACGTCTACTTCGGCGCGGCCAACGGCGCGGGGGAGGACAACCGCAACGTGGCCAGGATGGCCGCGCTGCTCGCGGGGCTGCCGACCTCCGTCCCCGGGGTGACCGTCAACCGGCTGTGCGCATCCGGCATGGAGGCCGTGATCCAGGCGGCCCGCGCGGTCGCCGTCGGCGACGCTTCGATCGCCGTCGCCGGCGGGTCCGAGTCGATGTCCCGCGCCCCGTGGGTGCTGCTCAAGCCCGGTAAAGGCTTCCCCGCCGGGCACGAGACCCTGCACTCCACCACCCTCGGGTGGCGCATGGTGAACCCGCGGATGCCGCCGGAGTGGACGGTTTCGCTCGGCGAGGCGACTGAAGGCCTGGCGGCGGCGTACGGGATCAGCCGCGACGCACAGGACGCCTTCGCTGCGGAATCGCACCGCAAGGCCGATGCGGCCTGGAACGCGGGACTGTTCGATGCGGAAGTGATCCCCCTGGAAGGCCTGACACGGGACGAGTCGATCCGGCCGGGGACTTCGGTGGCGAAACTCGCCACGCTGAAGCCCGCGTTCAGGCCGGACGGGACCGTCACCGCGGGCAACGCCTCACCGCTCAACGACGGTTCGGCCGCACTGCTCATCTGCGACGAGGCAGGACTGCGCGCAACCGGCCGCGAGCCGCTGGCCCGCATCCGCTCCACGGGTGTCCACGGCGTCGACCCGCAACTGTTCGGCACCGGTCCGGTCGAAGCGGTCAACAAGGCACTGGCGAAGGCCGGGCGGACGTTCGCGGACGTTGACGCTTTTGAACTGAATGAAGCCTTCGCGGCGCAGTCGCTGGCCTGCCTGAGCGACTGGAAGGACCTCGACCCCGCTGTCGTCAACCAGCAGGGCGGAGCCCTCGCACTGGGCCACCCCCTCGGCTGCTCGGGGGCCCGGCTCCTGGGCACCCTCGCCCACCAGCTCGCCCGGCGCGGCACCGGCTTCGGCCTGGCCGCCCTGTGCATCGGCGTCGGCCAGGGCCTGGCCGTCTCCCTCGAAAGGTGAACATGACCCACGCTGAGTCCGTTCGGGTGACGACCCCAGGAACCCCGGACCACCACCCCGACTACGCCTTCGCGGACTACCGCAGCACGGCGCTGCGCTCGCCGCAGCAGGCACTGGTCATCCCGCCGTCCCAGGAGTTGGAGCTGACAGGTCCGACTTTTGGGCACGCTGACGTCCACCCGTTGGACAGTGACCTCACCCGGCAGCACAACGGTGAACCGCTCGGCGAGCGCATCATCGTCACCGGGCGGGTCCTCGACGCCGGCGGGCGCCCGCTGCGCAACCAACTGGTGGAGATGTGGCAGGCCAACGCGGCGGGCCGCTACCAGCACAAGGGCGACCAGCACCCGGCCCCGCTCGACCCGAACTTCACCGGTGCGGGGCGCTGCCTGACCGACGACGAGGGCCGCTACCGGTTCACGACGGTCAAGCCGGGCGCCTACCCGTGGAAGAACCACCACAACGCGTGGCGGCCCGCGCACATCCACTTCTCGCTGTTCGGGACGGCCTTCACCCAGCGGCTGATCACCCAGATGTACTTCCCGGGTGATCCGCTGTTCGCGTTCGACCCGATCTTCAATTCCGTACGGGACGACAAAGCCCGCCGCCGCATGATCGCGTACTTCGACATGACGGTGACCGAGCCCGCGTGGGCCCTGGGCTACCAGTGGGACATCGTGCTGAACGGTGCCGCGGCCACCCCGATGGAGGACTGACATGGCTGTCGACACGGTGGGTCCGTGGGACACGGACACCCAGCCCAACCGGGACCTCGGCCCTACCCCGTCGCAGACCGTCGGGCCGTTCTTCGGCTACGCGCTGCCGTTCGACGGCGGCGCTGACCTGGTGCCGGCGTGGAGGAACGATGCCGTACGCATTCACGGCACGGTCTTCGACGGAGCCGGTGTGCCGGTCACGGACGCGATCGTGGAGATCTGGCAGGCCGACGCGGCGGGGGAAACCGCGTCGGTGGAAGGGTCTCTTGTGCGGGACGGTGCCACGTTCACCGGCTGGGGCCGGGCCGCCGTGGACCGCCTCGGGCACTACGCCTTCACTACCGTCCGGCCCGGTGCCGCGCATCCGTACATCGCGGTGTCGGTCTTCGCCCGCGGCATGCTCAAGCGCGCGGTCACCCGGATCTACTTCCCGGGCGCACCGGGCGCACCGGACGCGCTGCTCGACATGCTCCCCGCGGAACGCCGTGACACGCTGATCGCCCAGGACGAAGGCGGCGCGACCTACCGCTTCGACATCCGCATCCAGGGCGAGCGGGAGACGGTCTTCCTTGCTGTGTGACTTCTCTGACGGGCTTTTGGAGCCGGTGCGCGCGGGCGCGGCGGTTGAGTCGGCGACGTCAGACACGGCCTACCTGCAAGCGATGCTGGACGCGGAAGCCGCGCTCGCCCGTGCGCAGGCCGGACTCGGGCTGATTCCGGCTGAGGCAGCGGCGGCTATCGGAAGCGTCGCTGATGCGGGGCGCTACGACCTGCCGGCCTTGGCGGTGCGGGCGCGCGGGGCGGGCAATCCGGTTGTGCCGCTGGTCAAGGACCTGACTGCGTTGGCGGGACCGGCGGGGGAGTACGTCCATCGCGGGGCCACCAGTCAGGACATCGTGGACACCGCGACGATGCTGGTCGCGGCCCGGACGCTGGACCTCGTCCTGCCCGAACTCGGCCGTACAGCAGGCGCGTTGGTCAGGCTTGCGGAGGAACACCGCGACACAGTCATCGCCGGGCGCACCCTCAGCCAGCACGCGGTCCCGACTACCTTCGGCCTGAAGGCGGCCGGATGGCTGACGCTGGTCGACGATGCGATCGAAAGAGTGACGGGAGTACGGGAGTCGCTGCCGGTTCAGCTCGGCGGCGCGGCGGGGACGATGGCCGCGCTGAGTCTCCATCAGCTCGCGCCTTTCGCCAGGGAGTTGGGCCTGGCCGAGCCGGTCCTTCCGTGGCACACACTCCGTACGCCCATCGCCGATCTCGGCGCGGCGCTGTCGTTCGCCTCCGGTGCGCTGGGCAAGTTCGCCACCGATGTGGCGCTGCTGGCACAGACGGAGGTCGGGGAAGTCGCGGAGCCTGCCCTTGCGGGGCGGGGTGGCTCGTCCGCGATGCCGCACAAGCGCAATCCGGTCCTGGCCACGATGATCGTGACCGCGGCGCGGCAGGTCCCGGCATACGCCTTGATTCTGGCCCAGTCGATGCTGGCCGAGCACGAACGCCCCGTGGGGGCCTGGCACGCCGAATGGCAGCCACTGCGGTCGGCGCTGCGCCTGGTGGGCGGGGCGGCAGCCACAGCTGCCGAGTTGGCCGGGGGCCTGACGGTCGACGCCGCCCGGATGCGCGACAACCTGGACCTGACCCACGGGCTGATCGTCTCCGAGCGGGTGGCGGCGGAGTTCGCTTCCGTGCTCGGTGTGAATGATGCGAAGAAACTGCTGACCAGAGCGGCTGCGGAAGCTGTGGCAGCCCGGCGGCACTTGCGGGATGTCCTGGGCGGTGAGCCCGCTGCGCAGGGTCTTGACCTGGATGACTTGTTCGATCCGGCAGCCTATACGGGTGCTGCGGGGAAGCTTGTGGACCGGGCGCTGGCAGCCCATAGGAAGAGGAGCAGCGGATGACGGCGAAGCTCAACCACCGGTTCGACGGGCCCGCGGACGCCCCCGTCCTGGTGCTCGGCCCCTCGCTCGGCACAACGTTGGAGATGTGGGACGCCCAGGTCGCCGAACTAGCTTCGCGTTACCGGGTGTTGCGCTACGACCACCGTGGTCACGGCGAGTCGGAGACCGCGCCCGTGACGTCCTCGGTCGGGGACCTGGCGGCGGACGTCATCGCGCTGGTGGACACGTACGCTGTCGACCGGTTTTTCGTCGGTGGTGTCTCACTCGCCGGCGCTGTTGCGCTCTGGATCGCCGTCGAGCACCCGGAACGCGTCAACGGCCTGATCATGTCGTGCAGTTCGGCCCGCTTCGGGGATCCGCAGCTGTGGCAGGACCGGGCCACGCTGGTCCGGGACCAGGGTATGGCGCCGCTGGTCGACGCCACCCTCGGCCGCTGGTTCACACCTGGATTCCGTGAGCGGGAACCGCAGCTTGTGCAGCCGGTCCGCGGGATGCTCCAGGGCATGGACCGGGAGGGCTACGCCGGGTGCTGTGACGCACTGTCGACGTACGACCTGCGCGGGGAGCTTGGCCGGGTCACCGCCCCCACGCTGATCATCGGCGGCGAGGACGACCCCTCGACCCCGCCGGAGCACGCGCGTGAGCTGGCGGACGGGATTCCCGGGGCTGAGTTGTTGATCGTCGCTGATGCGGCGCACCTGGCGAACATCGAGCAGGCGGCGGCTGTTACTGCGGCTGTGAACACCTTCCTGGAGAAGAACGCGTGAGTGATTCGTACGACGAAGGCATGAAGGTCCGCCGCGAGGTCCTCGGCGACGCGCACGTGGACCGCGCGGTCGCCAACACGACCGAGCTGACCGAGGACTTCCAGAACCTGATCACCCGCTACGCCTGGGGTGACATCTGGACCCGCCCGGGCCTGGACCGCAGGATGCGCAGCTGCGTCACCATGACCGCACTGATCGCGCACGGCCACTACGACGAGCTGGCCATGCACCTGAAGGCGGCCCGCAACAATGGCCTGACCTGGGACGAGATCAAGGAAGTCCTGCTCCAGACGGCCGTCTACTGCGGCGTTCCGGCGGCGAACTCAGCCTTCGCGGTGGCGCAGCGGGTCCGTGCCGACCTGGGCGAATAGTCTGCCGGGGACACTGTCTGCGGAAGGACCCCGTCATGCCCGATCCCGTTCAGGGGGTGAGTGCCGCGCCGATCACGGTGACCGGCAAGGTCATGGCGATCCTGGAGGCGTTCACGGCCGGTGACGTACGGCTGACGCTGACGGAGGTCTGCCGGCGTTCGTCGCTCGCGCTGGCCACGGGGCACCGGCTCATCGGTGAGCTGACCGAAGGTGGATTCCTGGAGCGGCTGCCGGACGGCACCTACCGGGTGGGCGTGAAGCTGTGGCACATCGGCGCCCAGGCGCACGCCGCCACCGGGCTGCGGGAGCTCGCGCTGCCGTACATGGAGGACTTGTACGAGGCCACGCACGAGAACGTGCAACTGGCGGTCCTCCGGGGGACCAGGGCGCTGTATCTGGAGCGGCTGCGCGGCCCCCGCTCGACTCCGGTCCTCACCAGGGTCGGGGTCGAACTCCCGTTGCACGCGACGGGCGTGGGCAAGGTGCTGTTGGCGTACGCGTCGGCTGAGGTCCAGCGGGAGGTGCTCGGGGGAGTGCTGGTGGCGGTCACCGCGCAGACCATCACCGACCCGGCGGTGCTGCGGGACACCCTGGAGCTGATCCGCAGCAACGGTGTCGCGACCACAAACGGTGAGATGACAATCGGGGCGCACTCGGTCGCGGCTCCCGTGCGGGACGCGGCCGGGGAGGTGGTGGCAGCGCTGTCGCTGGTGACGGCGCGGCGTGGAGCCGACCCCCGGCGGCTGGTCCCCGCGGTGACGACGGCGGCGCGGGCGCTGTCCCGGGATGTGGCGCAGCACTGGAGCGGGGACTTGACGGTGCGGTAGCGGAAAATGCGCCGGCGGTAAGAAAAAGCTCGGTAGTAGGAAAAGATGCATAAGTGCTGGTCAGGGCGTTCCACGTGGAACAATCGGACAGTTCGGACATTTGGCGTGGAGAGTCCAGTCCGTACGGATTGGCCCGGGCGACTGTCGATCGTGTGTCCGTAGGCTGACTTCCGCCGAAGCAAGCACGATGAGAGGCCCCGCCATGTCTGAGTCCATCCGTACCGCCGTCGTCACCGGGGCCAGCAGCGGAATCGGCGCCGCGACCGCGCGGAGCCTGGCCGAAGCCGGTTTCCACGTCGTGCTGACCGCCCGTCGCGCGGACCGGATCGAGGCACTGGCCAAGGAGATCGGCGGCACCCCCTACCCGCTGGACATCACCGACCGCGACGCCGTGCGGGCCTTCGCCGCCACGCTGGACCGCTGTGACGTCCTGGTCAACAACGCCGGTGGCGCGTTCGGGGCGGACAGCGTCGAGACCGGCGACCCGGCCGACTGGCGGGCGATGTACGAGGTCAACGTGCTGGGGACGCTCAACGTGACCCAGGCGCTGCTGCCCGCGTTGAAGGCCGGCGGTGACGGCACGGTGGTCGTGCTGTCCTCGACCGCCGGGTTCGTCGCGTACGAGACCGGTGGCGGATACGCCGCCGCGAAGCACGGCACGCACGCGCTGGCGGCGACGCTGCGCCTGGAGCTGTGCGGGGATCCCGTCCGGGTCATCGAGATCGCCCCCGGCATGGTCAAGACCGACGAGTTCGCGCTGAACCGCTTCGGCGGTGACACGGCCAAGGCCGCCGCGGTCTACCAGGGTGTCGCCGAACCGCTGCTCGCCGCCGACGTCGCCGACACGGTCGTGTGGGCGGTGACCCGGCCCTCGCACGTGAACATCGACCTGCTGGTTGTCCGGCCGCGTGCGCAGGCCGCGCAGCACAAACTCCACCGGGGCAACTGAGCTGGGGCAACTGAGCTGGGGCAACTGAGTCGAGGCAACTGAGCCGGGGGAATGAAGACCGCGATGACCGAGCTCCTGATCATCAGGGGGGATGATCAGGAGCTCGGTCATCGCGGTCTTCGGCCGACGGTCGCGCGTTACATGTTCAGCAGCGCCGTGATGTGGTCCCGGTGCCGCAGCAGTGCCTGACGCAACTGCTCGGTGTCACCGCCGGTGTCGCGGCGGGCCTGCTCCAGCTCGTGCCGGCGCTGTTCAAGCGAGTCCGCCAGGAGTTTGCTGACCTGCTGGGTGACGCCTTCGGCCTCGGCGACGGCATCCGTCGGGCTGTCGACGAACGACGCGACGATGTTGCGCATGCGGTCCTTCAGGTCGCCGGTGACGTCCTGGGCGAGCAGCGGGTTGCGGGCGGCCTGCGAGGCGGCGGACCCGGTGTTCCCGGTGGTCTTGTCCGCCCCCGTTGTCCCCGTTGTCCCCGTCGTGCCGGTCGTGCCGGTCGTGCCGGTCGTGCCGGTCGTGCCGGTCGTGCCGGTCGTGCCGGTCGTGCCGGTCTTTCCGATGCCCGTGCCGGTGAGCGGTCCCTGAGTGGAACGCTCCTCGCCGCGCAGGGTGCCACTGGGCACCCGCGTCTCGCCGGTGGTGTCCGGAACGGGGGTCTCGGGACTGGCCTGGTCGTGCACCCGGGCCCGCAGGGCGTCCGGGTCGCGCTCGTCACGCTCGACGAACGGTGGGTCGTTCTCGCGGGTGTTGCGCGGGCCTTCGGCCGGAGTGCGGCGGATCGGCATGGAGTCCTCCCTGGGGAACCGTGCGCGAATGCGGTGGTGAAGCGAACTGTGGCGCTGGACCGGTGAACTGTAGTGCTAACCGAGCGAACTGCCTTACGGGATAAGCGAATTGCGGTACGGGTGAACAGGCCCGGAGGTCAGTTCGTCCGGCCGTCGTCGCGGTTGCGGCTGCGCTCGGCGGCATCGTCGGAGGCCTGCCACTCGGCGGTCGAACCGTCCTTGGCCGCAGCGGGAGCGGAGCCGGGCGCGGGAGCGGAGCCGGGCGCCGGTGTCGTGCGGTCGGCGCTGGCGCCGGTCTCGACACGGCCGGTGGTGTGGCCGTTGCCGGCGCTCCCCAGCACGTCCTCGAACAGCGCGCGGTGGTGGATCATCGCCTGGCGGAGTTCCTCCGTGCCCGCTTCACCGGCGGCGGCGCGGCGGCCGATGGTGTGCGCGGCGCGGTAGTGCTCCAGCGTCTCCGAGTGGCGCACCGACAGCATCTCCACGCGCTTGTCGTGCGCGCCGGTCGGGTAGCCGCGCTCGTGCATCAGCCGGGTGATCAGCTCATCGGCTTCGGCGACTGCGCTCTCCGGCTGGTCGACGAACCGCTCCTGCACACCCGCCCACTCCATCGAGTACTTCTCCCGGGCGGACGGGGAGAGTTCGCGCAGATCCAAGTCCCGGTATTTACGGTCCCGTTCGGTCAGTACTTTCTCGCCCTCGCGGCGGCCGTGCTCCTGCACCGCCCTGTCGTACTCGGGGCCGAACTGCTTGCGCAGTCGCTGCCGGCGCATCATGGGGATGGCCAGCGCGGCTGCGGCGAGCACCACGACAACGGCGACGATGATGATGACGATCGCGGTAGTGCCCATGATGCAACTCCAGTGGTGGGTCGTGTCGGAACGGTTGCTTGTGCACGGTGCGTTGCTGAAGTCCTGTTGTGGCGTCCTGCTCCCACGTTCCCGCTGGACCGCCTTCCGAGGCAACGCCTTGCCCGGATTCGGCCGGGCAAACACAATGCGGGGCTTTCACCCACCGGAAGAATCCGACCGCGTCGGGGCGACCCGTACGCGAGCCTTGACGGGAAGGACACACAGGATCGAAGGGCTGTCAGCCAATGCGCACCAAAGTCGGGATCATCGGAGCAGGGCCCGCGGGTCTGCTGCTGTCGCAACTGCTGCACCGGCAGGGCATCGACGCGGTTGTCCTGGAAGCCCGGACCAGGGACTACATCGAGGCCAGGCAGCGCGCCGGGATGCTCGAACAGGGGACGGCCGACCTGCTGCGCTCGTGTGGCGCGGGGGAGCGCCTGGACCGTGAGGGCCTGGTGCACCACGGTATCCACCTGCGGTTCAACGGTGAGAACCACCACTTGGACTTCCCGGAACTGACCGACGGCTCTTCGGTTGTCGTGTACGCGCAGACTGAGATCGTCAAGGATCTCGTCCAACTGCACCTGGACCGCGGCGCGGAACTGCGCTTCGAGGCGAAGGTCACGTCCGTCGACGGCGCGGACGGCGACTCCCCGAAGATCCACTACTCACAGGACGGCGTCGAGCAGG
Organism: Kitasatospora sp. UYEF31; assembly: GCF_057291755.1. Classification (NCBI taxonomy): domain Bacteria; kingdom Bacillati; phylum Actinomycetota; class Actinomycetes; order Kitasatosporales; family Streptomycetaceae; genus Kitasatospora; species Kitasatospora sp. UYEF31. Next base: position 35,134 of record NZ_JBXAWK010000018.1, on the reverse strand, counting down.
TCCTGGAGTGCGACTTCATCGCCGCGTGCGACGGTTTCCACGGCGTCGGCCGCCAGTCGATCCCGGCGGAGATCCTGCGGACGTACGAGCGGGCCTACCCGTTCGCGTGGCTGGGCATCCTGGCCGACGTGGCACCGTCCACCGACGACCTGATCTACGCGTACAGCGAGCGCGGCTTCGCGCTGCACAGCATGCGTTCGCCCACCGTCAGCAGGCTGTACGTGCAGGTCGAGCCGGACGCGGACCTCGCCGACTGGCCCGACGAGCGCATCTGGTCCGAGCTGCACGCGCGGCTCGCACTGGAGGGCTGGAAGCTCGAAGAGGGCCCGGTCACCGAGAAGAGCATCACGCCGATGCGCAGTTCGGTGTCCGAGCCGATGCGGTACGGAAAACTCTTCCTCGCCGGTGACGCCGCGCACATCGTGCCGCCGACGGGGGCAAAGGGCCTGAACCTGGCGGCGGGCGACGTGGCCGTGCTGGCGCAGGCACTGACCCTCTTCTACGCCGACGGCTCCGAAGAACTGCTCGACGGCTATTCGGAGACCTGCCTGGAGCGCGTCTGGCGGGCGGAGCACTTCTCGTTCTTCATGACGACGCTGCTCCACAAGGACGAGTCGCAGGACGCGTTCGGGCAGCGGCTTCAGCTGTCGAACCTGGCGTACGTGGCGTCATCGCGCGCGGCGGCGGCCTCGCTGGCGGAGAACTACGTCGGCTACCGGCGCTGACAAGGGTCCTTGAAGCTGACAAAAAGCCTTAAAAATGCCAACAAGTCCTTGAAAACGACTGAGGGGGCCGTCGCACAGTGCGACGGCCCCCTCCGGTCCTGAGACTTACATCAGACGCTGACGCCGTAGTCCTTGGCGATGCCCGACAGGCCCGAGGCGTAGCCCTGGCCCAGCGCGCGGAACTTCCACTCGGCACCGTTGCGGTACAGCTCGCCGAAGAGCATCGCGGTCTCGGTCGACGCGTCCTCGGAGAGGTCGTAGCGCGCGAGCTCGACACCGTCCGCGGCGTTCACAACGCGGATGAACGCGTTGCGGACCTGTCCGAAGGACTGGCTGCGGGCGTCGGCGTCGTGGATCGACACCGGGAACACGATCTTGTCGACGTCGGCGGCGAGACCCGCGAGGTTGACCTTGATCTGCTCGTCGTCGCCCTCACCCTCACCGGTCTTGTTGTCACCGGTGTGCTCGACGGTGCCGTCCGGCGTCTTCAGGTTGTTGAAGAAGACGAAGTGCTGGTCGGAGATGACCTGGCCGGCCGGGTTCACGACGAGGGCGCTGGCGTCCAGGTCGAAGTCGGTGCCGGTGGTGGTGCGCAGGTCCCAGCCGAGGCCGACGATCACAGCGGTCAGGCCGGGGGCCTCCTTGGAGAGGGAGACGTTGCCGCCCTTGCTCAGACTTACGGCCATGGCTCGTTGTCCTTTCCTGCAGTGGGTCCCGAGTGGCTCCCGACTGATGTCGGGGCTCCGGTGACGACGCTACCTGTTTGACGAGGGGGAGGGGGGGATGAGTTCCCGGATGCCCGAATCGTTGGTCGACACGGGGCGACGCGAGTTGACACGTGTTACGTCGTTGCAACGACGTGCTTTACACCACATTCGGCCGTTCGCGCAATAAAATCGGCAGATACTTCTTGACGACCCGTCAGTCCGGCCATTGAATAGATGCACCAAACCGACATATGACTAATTGTCATAGTCACTGCGGAGAGAGCAGTGACTGCTGAGACCGTGGGGGCCAATCCATGACCAGCGCTTCAACCTCTGCTCCGGCCTTCGACCAGGCCCGGATGCGGCATGTCATGGGCAACTTCGCGACCGGGGTCACCGTGATCACGGCCATCTACGAGGGACAGCCGGTCGGAATGGCCTGCCAGTCCTTCGCGTCACTGTCGCTGGACCCGGCGTACATATCCTTCGCCCCGGCGCTCACCTCCACCACCTACCCGAAGATCCAGGCGGCGGGGAAGTTCGTCGTCAACGTCCTCGCCGAGGACCAGCAGGACCTGTGCACGGCGATGGGCCGCAGCGGCGGTGACAAGTTCGCGGGCATCGACTGGAAGCCCGCGGGCAACGGCGCGCCGCTGCTCGGCGGTGTCATCACCGGCATCGAATGCGACATCGAGACCGAACTGCCCGGCGGCGACCACACCATCGTCATCGGCCGGGTGACGGCGCTGGACATCCCGCGCGACGTGAACCCGCTGCTGTTCTTCAAGGGGAAGTACGGCCGTCTGGCGGTCTGACCCCGCCACCTGCCCGGCCCGAGTGACAGCGGCTGTCCACCGATCGGTGGACAGCCGCTGTCCGTCTGTCGTACGTCCCTGTCCGGGCCGCGGAAAACCAGACTTGTGGGCATGCGGACGACAGTAGAACAGCCGACAGCGGACCAGCCGACAGCGGACCAGCCGACAGCGGACCAGCCGACAGCAGAACAGCCGACAGCAGAACAGCCGACAGCAGAACAGCCGACAGAGCGCGCGACGGGACGGGCGGCGACGGGACTGGCGGTCCGGGTCCGGGGCCTCACCCGGACGTACGGCACCCACACCGCGGTCGACGGCCTCGACCTCGACGTGCGCACCGGCGAGATCTTCGCCCTGCTCGGCCCCAACGGCGCGGGCAAGACGACCGCCACCGAGATTCTGGAGGGCTACCGCCGCAGGGACAGCGGGGAAGTGTCCGTCCTCGGCGCGGACCCGGCGAAAGCGGGTAGCGCCTGGCGGTCGCGGATCGGCATCGTCCTCCAAGACTCCAACGACGTCGGCGGGCTGACGGTCCGCGAGTCCCTGCACCACTTCGCCGCCTACTACCCGGGGCCGCGCGACCCCGACGAGGTCATCGAAGCCGTCGGCCTCGCGGACAAGTCGGGGGCCCGCGCCGGGCAGCTGTCCGGCGGCCAGCGACGCCGCCTCGACGTGGCCCTGGGCATCCTCGGCAATCCGGAGCTCCTCTTCCTGGACGAGCCGACCACCGGGTTCGACCCTGAGGTGCGCCGCCGCTTCTGGGACCTGATCGCCGGGCTGCGGGACGCGGGCACGACGATCCTGCTCACCACGCACTACCTGGACGAGGCCGAACGGCTGGCCGACCGGGTGGGCGTGCTCAGCGCGGGACGCCTGGTGGACGTCGACACACCCGCGCGGCTCGGCGGCCGGCACCTGGCCAGGGCTGTCGTGCGCTGGACGGTCGAGGGCGTTGCGTACGAGGAACTCACAGCAAAACCGGCGGAGTTCGTTGGTGGTCTGGCCGCCCGACTCGGCGGCGAGGTCCCGGACCTGACGGTCACCCGGCCCTCGCTCGAGGACACCTACCTCACCCTGATCGGAGAGCAGCTCTGATGACTGCCGCCCTGAACCGCGCCACCGCTGTCTCCCATGCTGAGCCGAAGTCGCCGCTGTCCGAGACCCTCCGGATCGGCCTGCTCAGGATCAGCCTGGAACTCAAGGAGTTCACCCGCCACAAGGGGCAGATGCTGGTGACCTTCGGCATGCCGGTGGTCATGCTCGGCCTGTTGTCGCTCATCAGCAGTGGCACGGTGACCGGCACGAATGTGCCGACCAGTCAGGTGTACGCGGCCGGCATGCTCGCCGTCGGCATCGTCTCGGCCGGCTTCCAGGGCCTGGCCATCTCGGTGGCCGACGAGCGGAAGAACGGCACACTCAAGCGGCTGCGCGGCACACCGATGCCGCCCGCGGCGTACTTCATCGGCAAGATCGGACAAGTGCTCGCGGTCAGCTTTGTGCAGGCCGGAGTCCTTATCGGCATCGGCACCGCCCTGATGGACCTTCAGGTCCCGGCCGGAGTCGCCCCCTGGCTGACCTTCGCCTGGGTGTACGTCCTGGGCGTGTCCATCGCCACCCTCCTCGGCCTGACCCTCAGCAACTCACTGAAGAGCGGAAACGGAGCCGCGATCCTGCTGCCGTTCACCGCATTGCAATTCGTCTCCGGGGTGTTCGTCCCCTTCAACGAACTGCCCGGGTCCGTCCAGCAGGTCTCGGCCCTCTTCCCGCTGAAGTGGCTGTGCCAGGGCATGCGCTCAGTGTTCCTGCCGGACTCGTTCGCCGCCGTCGAACCGGCCGGATCCTTCGAACCCGCCCGGGTCGCGCTGGTGCTCGGAGTCTGGCTTGTGGTCAGCTTCGCGCTGTGCCTCAAGACCTTCCGCTGGAGCCAGGACACCGACAGGTGAGCGTGGACATCCACGGCATCACCGAAGAGAACCGGCGGATGACCCGCCGGCTCCTCTTCGTCTACCGGATCGCGTACGGCCTGCTCGCGGTGTTCTCCGGAGTGCAGTTGTCCGGGCGCGACGCGCCTGTGTGGACGTACGTGGTGCTGGCGTCGGGCCCGGTGGCCTTCCTGGCGATGCTGCGCCCGGCGTACAACGAGGGCGAGTGGGACCGGCGCGGGCAGCAGCACCTGGTCATCGCGTACGCCGGCGTCATCGCACTGACCATCGCCGGCCACAGTGTGGTCCTGGTGGCGTACATGCTGCTGCCGCTGACGTTCACCTTCATCGATCGGGTGGCCGTGGCGGCAGTGGTGATGATCGCGTTCAACGTGTTCAGCGGCCTCGTGCGACTAGCCCACGACGGCTGGGGCCGGGACAACAGTTTCAGCATGGCCGCCGAAGTCGCCGTCATCAGCGCCTTCAGCGTGCTGACCGCATCGCTCATCCAGTGGTCGATGGGACAGGCCAGGACCCGCGGCGAACTGGTCCAGCAACTGGAGTCCACCCGCGCCGAACTCGCCGAGGCCAACCACGATGCGGGAGTACGGACCGAGCGCGAACGGATGGCCCGGGAGATCCACGACACCCTCGCGCAGGGCTTCACGTCAATCCTGATGCTCCTTCAGGCGGCAGACGCCACAGTCGATTCCGACCCCGTCGCCACCCGGCACCGGCTCGACCTGGCCCAGCGGGCCGCCCGCGACAACCTCGCGGAGGCCCGCGCACTGGTCGCCGCGCAGGACCCGGAGCGCCTCGCGGCGGACACACTGCACGAGTCGCTGGGCCGCACGCTCGCCGGGCTCGGCGAGGAACTGGACATCGCGGCTTCGTTCACGGTCAGCGGCCAGGTGCGCGAACTGTCCGCCACCGCACAGGTGATCCTCATCCGGGCGGTCCAGGAGTCCGCGGCCAACATCCGCAAACACGCCGCAGCCGACGCGGTCGCGGTCGACCTGGCGTACCGCGTCTTGTGTGTCCGGCTGACGGTGCGGGACGACGGCAAGGGTTTCGACCCAGCGGTGATCACGGACACCGGCTACGGTCTCCGGGGTATGCGTGCCCGCCTGGCCCAGGTGGACGGAACCGTGGAGGTCGACTCCGCGCCCGGCCGGGGCACCACCGTGACCGTGGAGGTCCCCCTGTGACCACAGTGATCCGCCTGGTGCTGGCCGACGACCATCCTGTCGTCCGCGAAGGCCTGGCCGGCATGCTCGCCGCCGAAGCGGACCTGGAGGTCGTGGGCACGGCCGCCGACGGCGCCGAAGCGGTCGAGCTGGCCGCCGAACTGCGCCCCGACGTCGTCCTGATGGACCTGCGCATGCCCGGCACCGACGGGGTCGCGGCCACCCACCGCATCACCCGCGAGCTGCCGGGGGTCCGGGTGCTGATCCTCACCACGTACGACACGGACTCCGACATCGTCCGGGCCGTCGAAGCCGGGGCGACCGGCTACCTGCTCAAGGACACTCCGCGCGCCGAACTCGCCTCCGCCATCCGCTCGGCGGCCCGGGGTGAGACAGTGCTCGCGGGACCTGTCGCGGCAAAACTCGTCACCCGCCTCCAGACGCCCGTACGGGACAGACCCAGCCCGCGCGAGACCCAGGTGCTCTCCCTGGTGGCCCGCGGCCTGACCAACGCCGACATCGGCCGCGAGCTCTACATCTCCGAAGCCACCGTCAAAACGCACCTCCTGCGGGTCTTCAACAAGCTCGGCGTGGACGACCGGACGGCCGCGGTGACCGCCGCGCGCAAACTCGGGATTCTTGAAGGCTGACGGTCCGCCAGGCCCGGCCCGGGCGGGGCGGGGCGCGGCACCCTCGACTCGCGGTGGAGCCGCTGCGAGGATGACAGGATCCGCGCAACGACAGGAGTCGTCACCGTGACCGTCGCACCTGAACCGTTCGAGCCGCTCAACGAGGACTGGACCGTGGGGCTGGCGATCGTCGCCCACCCCGACGACATGGAGTACGGCGCCGCAGCAGCGGTGGCCCGCTGGACCGACCAGGGCAAGAGCATCACGTACTGCATGGTGACCAGCGGTGAGGCCGGTATCGACGGCATGCACCCGAAGAAGGCCCGCCCGCTGCGCGAGGCTGAACAGATCGCGTCCGCCGAAATCGTCGGCGTGGACACCGTCGACTTCCTGGGCTACGCCGACGGGGTCGTCGAGTACGGTCTGCGGCTGCGCCGGGACATCGCGAAGCTGGTGCGGAAGTACCGTCCGGAGATTGTCATCACCGGCAACTTCCGGGAGACGTACGGCGGTGTGGTGCTCAACCAGGCCGACCACATCGCCGTGGGCCGGTCCGTGGTGGACGGCGTCCGCGACGCGGGGAACCGCTGGGTGTTCCCGGAGCTGGTGGAGGAGGGCTTCGAGCCCTGGGGTGGTGTCCGCGAGGTGTGGGCCGGCGGTTCCCCCGACGCGAAGCACGCCGTCGACACGACGGACGGTTTCGACCGGGGTGTCGCCTCCCTGGAGGCGCACGCCGCCTACCTGGCCGGGCTCGGTCCCGACCACGGCATGGCGGGCGCCGCCGAATTCCTGGAGGCGGGCGCCCGGCTGGCCGGGACCCGCCTCGGCACGCGCTACGCGACGGCCTTCGAGGTGATCCGGCTGGGCTGATCCCACCGTATCGGTCATGTACAAAAATCCCCTTAACGATCTCTATGGGGGGCTTTTGTACATGATCGACGCGGTAGATCGCGTGGCCTGCGTCACCATCATCGTCTGCGGGATGCCATTGACCTAGTCAAGGAACCTTCCTAAGTTTGGCACGCTCACCCACCGCCGTGCAGGGCGTGGCCCCGGCCCGCCATGGACAGAGTGCAGCGCGCCGAGAGGAAGACCGTGACGACGAAGTCCGTCAGCACCATCACATTCCCGTACAAGAGGTCCCTCGGGCCGGTCATCAGCCACTTCTTCTCCGAGCTCACCGCTCAGAAGATCGTAGGCATCCGGGCCGGCGGGCGGGTCATCGTGCCGCCGCTCGAATACGACCCCGAGACCGGCGACCAGCTCGCCCCCGACTACGTCGAGGTGGGCCCCGCCGGGACCGTCGAGTCCTACACGTGGGTAGCGACGCCCGGCGAACACCACCTGCTCGACCGGCCGTTCGCGTACGCGCTCATCAAACTCGACGGCGCGACCACCCCGCTGATCCACGTGATCGACGCACCGGAGGACACCCTGTCCACCGGGATGCGGGTCGCGCCCCGCTGGGTGGCCGAACCCGTCGGCGGCATCACCGACATCGAGTGCTTCATCCCCGGCGAGACGCCTTCGGGAGTCCGCGCGACGGAGCCGCAGGACATCCAGACCATCGACTTCCTGTCGAAAGTCACGTACACCGACTACCTCTCGCCGAAGCTGGAACGGTACGTCGCCAACCTGCGGGCCGGAAAGCTCGTCGGGCAGAAGTGCCCCGTGTGCGAGCGGGTGTTCCTCGGGCGCGGTTACTGCTCGGTCGACGCGCTGCTGCTCGACGAGAGCCACGAAGTCGAACTGCCGGACAGCGGCGTGGTCACCAACTTCACCATCGTCACCCCGACGCCGTACCCCGGGCAGCAGGAGACCGAGCCGTTCGGCCGCGCGTCCGTGGTGCTCACCGACGGTTCGGTGGTCATCTCGCAGCAGGTCGTCCTCGGCATCCCCGTGTCCGAACTGCGCGTCGGCCTCCCGGTCGTCGCCGAGTGGGCGCCGGTCGACGAGCGCGACGGCGCGGAGATCAGCAACAAGGGCTGGGGCACGGTGAGCGGCTTCATCACCGGCTGGCGACCCACAGGTGAGCCCGACCTGCCCGCCGAGCAGTACATGAACCGGGTGTTCTGATGGCAACTCAGGAGACTTCCATGCGCCAGGATTCCGACATCGCGATCATCGCGAGCGCCCAACTGCCGCTGGTCCGGCGGCAGGAACTGACCGAGACCGAGATGCTGCTCACCGTTGTGGACGACGCGCTGGGCCAGGTCGGCCTCAAGCGCTCGGACGTGGGCTTCAGCTGCCAGGGCAGCTGTGACTACATATCCGGCGGCACCTTCTCGTTCATCCCGAACCTCGACGCGATGGGGGCCTGGCCGCCCATCCACGAGTCGCACGTCGAAATGGACGGGGCCTGGGCGCTGTACGAGGCGTGGGTCCGGATGAAGCACGGCGACGTCGAAATCGCCGTCGCGCTCGGCTCGGGCAAGTCGTCCATCAGCGACCCGACCGAGATCTACCCGCTGGAGCTCGACCCGTACTACCTCGCTCCGCTGGGCCTCGACCCGGTGTCGCTCGCGGCCCTCCAGGCCCGGCAGCTCCTTGACGCCGGCCGTACGACCGAACGCGGTCTTGCCGAGATCGCCGCCCGGTCGCGCCGGGACGCGGCACAGAACCCGTACGCGCAGATCCGTAACGGCGAGACGGACGTCGACAAGCTGCTCAGCGCGGGCTACTTCCGTTCTCCACTGCGGGTCAGCGACCTCCCGCCGATCAGCGACGGTGTCTGCGCGGTAGTCATGGCCACCAAGCGCCGCGCAGTCGAACTGGTCGACCGCCCGGCGTGGATCACCGGCATCGACCACCGCAGCGAGGTGCACAACCCGGCGCTGCGCGACCTGACCGACTCGAAGTCCACCCGCCTCGCGGCGGAGCGGGCCGGCGGGATCGAAGGTGTCGAGGTTGTTGAACTGATGGCTCCGTTCACCTCGCAGGAAGTGATCCTGCGGCAGGCGCTCGGCCTCGGTGATGACGTGGTCGTCAACCCGTCCGGCGGGCCGCTGACCGGCAACCCACTGATGGCCACCGGCCTGATCCGGCTGGCCGAAGCGGCGAGGCAGATCACCGTCGAAGGACGCAACAAGGCGTTGGGACACGCCACTTCGGGACCGGCTCTACAGCAGAACCTGGTGTGCATTCTGGAAGGCGGCAACTCGTGAGCGAGCGAGGCGAGGTCACCCACAGGCGCTGCGGCCCTGACGAATACGTGTCCAACCACAATTGTGTACGTGAATGCACCAAGATCGAGGGGGGTGGCGCATGAGTCATGAGCCAGTAGCCATCGTCGGCATCGGCCAGACCAAGCACAAGCGCAAGCGCGACGACCTGTCGATCGCCGGGCTGGTCCGCGAAGCCGCGCAACGCGCCCTGGACGACGCACAGATGACCTGGTCGGATATCGACGCTGTGGTCATCGGCAAGGCGCCGGACATCTTCGAAGGCGTGATGAAGCCCGAGCTCTACCTGGCGGACGCGCTGGGTGGTGCGGGGAAGCCCGTCTTCCGCGTCCACACCGCAGGGTCGGTGGGCGGCTCGACGGCCATCGTCGCCTCCCACCTCATCAGTTCGCGCGTCCACAAGCGCGTTCTGGCCGTCGCGTGGGAGAAGCAGTCCGAGGGCAACGCGCAGTTCGGCCTCGGCGGCGGCAAGTCCGGGTCGATCGGCGCGGGCGGGGCGTTCGCGCCGTGGATCCGGGCGTACATCGCGAAGTCCGGTGCCCCCGAGCACATCGGCTGGCAGGTCGCAGTCAAGGACAGGATCAACGCGCTGCGCAACCCGTACGCCCATCTTCAGCTCAAGGACATCTCGATCGAGAAGGTCCGCGACTCGCCGATGATGTGGGACCCCATCCACTTCCTGGAGTCCTGCCCGTCCTCGGACGGCGCCGGCGCGATCATCCTGACGGACCGGGCCGGTGGCCTCGCCGCCGAGGCCGACGGCCGCCGCCCCGCGTGGGTGCTCGGCACGTCGATGCGCTCGGAGCCGTCGTCCTTCGCGGGCCGCGACCCGATCCGCCCGCAGGCGGGCATCGACTGCGCGTGGGACGTCTACAAGCAGGCCGGGATCACCGACCCGCGCCGGGACATCGACGTCGCCGAACTGTACGTGCCGTTCTCCTGGTACGAGCCGATGTGGCTGGAAGGCCACGACATCGCACCGGTCGGCGAGGGCTGGAAGATGGTCGACCGCGGGGAGACCGCGTTCGACGGGTCGTTCCCGGTGAACCCGTCGGGAGGTGTGCTGTCGTCCAACCCCATCGGGGCGTCCGGGATGCTGCGCTTCCTCGAAGCGGCGCTCCAGGTGCGCGGCACCGCCGGTGAGCACCAGGTGGACGGCGCGCGGGTGGCGCTGGCCCAGGCGTACGGGGCCGCTGCGCAGTACTTCGCGATGTGGGCGGTGGGGTCGGAGCAGCCGACCAGCTGACGCACCGTTGAATCCGTCCTGGTCCGATGCGGGCCGGGGCGGATTCTTTCAGCTCAACGTCTTTTAGGTCAGTGCCACTTCGAGGTGTCCAGGTCGAGCATGATCGGCTCGGGGAGCCTGACCGTCTCGCCGAAGCTGAACGGGCGCGTGCTTTCGTACCACGCCTTGCCCTTGTCGGGGTTCCAGCGGACCTCGCCGGTCTTCTTCGCGTAGTCGATGAGCAGGTAGACCGGGACACCCTCGCGGGCGAGGATCGCTGGTTTGGCCGTGTAGTCACGGGCGGCGGCGGCGGCGGCGGCGGCACCGGTGGAGACGACCTCGATGGACAGGCTGATCAGCGGGAGCGGCACCTTGTCCGGCGCGGTCTCCGAGGCGACAGTGGGCAGGTAGAAGGTGTCCGGGGTGTGCCACGTGCAATCGGCGTGCAGGGCGTAGCTGTTGCGGCCCTCGGACCAGACGTCCCAGCCGTAACGCTCTTCGATCTGCCGGTGGATGCCGTTGAGGATTCTGGTGTGCGCAAAGCTGTGTGGGCCAGTGATGACGATCTCCCCGTCGATGATCTCTGTGTCGAACCCGTCGGGGAGTCTTGTCGACTGGGCGATCGCGATCAGGTCGGTGGGGGACAGGCCGGTGGTGCTGAATGGTCCGTTTGGCACGGTCATGGCGAACGAGCTCCTGTGTTCCGTACGGGATCTGTTGTGTCCTTCGGGTGGCGAGTCTCACCTGACGCAACATTCACCCGCCCGTGGAACCTGCGTGAACCACTCGTATGGGCCTGTTGGTTGTGGAGTTGGCGCTGCGGTTCGTCTGAGTGGGAGCGCGGGAGAGTAAGGCTTCCTGACCTTGATTTGGTCAAGCTTCCTGTCTAAACTCGCGGTGCCGTTCCGGGCTGAGTCGTTTCCGGGCCGAGTCGTTTCCGGGCTGAGACGTTTCTGAGCTGAGTTCTTCTGAGCCGGGTCCCCGCTCAGCCAAGCCATGCGTACCGCCGTGGAGGTCGATGCCGCTGTGAAGCCACCCATCTGCGAAAAGCTCGGGATCGAATTCCCGGTCTTCGCCTTCTCGCACTGCCGCGACGTGGTCGCGGCCGTCAGCAAGTCCGGCGGTTTCGGCGTGCTCGGCGCGCTGGCCTTCAGCCCGGACCAGCTCGAAGTCGAGCTCGCCTGGATCGACGAACACGTCGACGGCAAGCCGTACGGCGTCGACCTGGCCATCCCGATGAAGTACATCGGCAAGGGCGGTGGCGACGAGGCCCTCCCGGCGAACCTGGAGAAGCTGATCCCGGCGGCCCACTGGGAGTTCGTGGACCGGCTGCTCGCCGAGTACGGGATTCCCGAGCTGCCCGCGGAGTTGAAGAACAGGGCCGCTAAGGCGGCGGGGCTCAACGTCGACCTGGAGTCGCGCGAGCAGATCGCGGTGTCGCTCAAGCACCCGCTGGTCAAGATGTTCGTCAACGCGCTCGGTCCGCCGCCCGCCGACATCATCGACGCCTGCCACGACGCGGGCGTCCTCGTCGGGGCACTGTGCGGCAGTCCGCGGCATGCGCAGAAGCAGGTTGAGGCCGGGGTCGACGTGGTCGTCGCGCAGGGCACCGAGGCCGGCGGCCACTGCGGTGAGATCTCCACGATGGTGCTGATCCCGCAGGTCGTGGACACCGTCGGCCCGGACATCCCGGTCCTCGCGGCCGGTGGCATCGGCGACGGACGGCAGATGGCGGCGGCGCTCGCGCTGGGCGCGCAGGGCGTGTGGACCGGCAGCCTGTGGCTGACCGTCGCGGAGGCGGACACGCACGAGGCGGCGGTGCAGAACCTGTTGGCGGCCAAGTCCACCGACACCACGCGCTCGCGCTCGATGACCGGTAAGCCGGCCCGGCAGCTCAAGAGCGCCTGGACGCAGGCGTGGGAGGACCCGGCGAACCCGGACCCGCTGCCGATGCCGCTGCAGGGCCTGATCTACAACAAGGCCGCGCGCCGGTTCACCCGTACTCAGAACCGTGATCTCAACGGCTGGCCGGTCGGCCAGGTCGTCGGGCAGATCGACAAGGTGCGGTCGACGCAGGAGGTCGTGCTGTCCCTGGTCGAGCAGTGGATCGAGACCACGGAGCGCCTGGGCCGGCTCCTCGAAGAGGACTGATCCCGCAGGGCTTTCGCAGGAGGATTACGTTGTACGGTCGGCCCGCGCGCAAGCGGCACTGCGCGCGGGCCGACGCCGTCAGCGCCGGGTGTTGCCGAAGAGGTCGGAGTCCGCGGTGACGACGGGGCTGTCTCCGGTCAGCCGCTGGAGGCGGTAGGTCACGTCGGCCTCCTCACGCAGTTCCTCAGGTGTGGGGGACAGGCCGATGATGAACATGATGATGACCGTGAACAGGCTGATGCCGATGACCAGCGGGGCCAGGAGGTCCGTCATCGGCGCGCCGTCGGGCTTCGCGTGCGCGCCCGTCATGTCCACGCTCATCGAGGCCATGGCGGTGTAGTGCATGCCGGTGACGGCGACACCCATGAGCAGGGCGGCCCCGGTGATCATGATCGGGCGGCGGACGTTGGCGGTGAACCACAGCGCCACCGTGGCCGCCACGACGGCGATCAGCACGGAGGTGGCGACCAGGCCCGAGGAGTAGTCGACGTCGCCGTTCATCTCCATCGCGGACATGCCGAGGTAGTGCATGGAGGCCACGCCGACTCCGGTGACCACTCCGCCGAGGAGGAGCGGCGCGATCCGCTGCCCGGCGAACCCGACGATGGTCACGCCGATGCCGACGACCACAACGGCTACGAACAGGCTGAGGAAGGTGCGCGGGAGGTCGTAGCGGATCTCGGTGCCGGACACCGAGAATCCCAGCATGGCGATGAAGTGCATCGTCCAGATCCCGGCGCCGCCGATGGCCAGGGCGGCCAGGATCAGCCAGCGGCCCCGCACCCAGCCGTGCGTGGCCCGCGCGCGCGACGTGCACAGGAGGCCGAGGGCCGAGCCGACACAGGACATGGCATAGGCCAGGAGCGGGGTTACCGCTCCGGACGAGAAGTGATCTATGTGCCCCATGCACGTTCCGATCCGGTTGATGTTCGGGGGATGCGCGCAGGCGCCGACTTCTCCCGGACCGGGGTGTGGTGGGGGTGTGCGACTGCGGCGATGGGGGTGAACGAGTCTCCGTACGCCACCGGATGGCAATGTTACTCGTGAGTCAGGTAAGGCTCGTGGCAAGCCTCTTGATTTGAGCAGGAAGCCTGCCGAAGTACACGGCCACCAGGGGCGCGGGTTGGAAAATTTATCTTACTTGTCGGTAACTTCACTTGTGGTCTGCTGGGGCATCGCAGACCAACGAGAAGTCCCTACGACCGACCTGGTGCCCGCCGGGCCCCGGGTGGGCGCTGTCCGGTGGGCCCTGGGTGGGCGCTGTCCGGTGGGTACTGTCCGGCGGGCACCGACCGTAACCGCAACCGTCAGCGGACGGACTGCCGCGCTGAAATCCGGGCGAGCCGTTCGTCGAAGTCCCGGTCGTCGGCGATCTCTTCGACACTCGGCCACAGGGCGATGACGAACAGGGTGATCAGCGTGATCAGGCTGATGCCGACGGTCATCGGGGCGAGCAGTTGGACGGGCTGGACACTGTTCGCAGCGAGTTGGAGTCCGTGCGTGCCGTGGCTGGACATCCTCATCGAGGACATGCCGGTGTAGTGCATTCCGGTCACCGCCACACCCATCACGGCCGCCGCGCCGGTCATCGTCAGCCGGCCACTGAAGTTCCTCGTGCACAACCACAGTGCGGCGGTCGCGGCGAGGACCGCGATGACGGCCGAAAGCGCGACGAGTAGCGGGTTGTAGCTGACCGGTGTCCCGGTCTGAATCGCTGTTGTGCCCAGGTAGTGCATACCGGCGACGCCGAGCCCGGTGAAGGTGCCGCCGAACAGGAGCGGGGCGGGACGCGGCCCCTTGTGGACCACCAGGGTCAGCCCGACCGCGACCGCCGTCACGCCGATGAGCAGGCTGATGAACGTGAGCGGCACGTCGTACCGGATCTTCTGGCCGGTGATCGAGAAGCCGAACATCGCGATGAAGTGCATCGCCCAGATCCCGGTCCCGCCGAGTGACAGGGCGCCCAGGGTCAGCCAGCGTATTCGCGCCGCTTTGCCGGTCACCGTCGCCCTGGCCATGCACATCAGGCCGAGCCCTGACCCTGTGCACGACATCAGATACGCCAGGACAGGGGGTACAGCTCCATAAGTGAAGTGGTTCATTGCCGTCGCCGCGCCGGGGGGTTCGGGGTTGCGGTGTCGGGGTGTCCCCCGGCGGCAAGGCGGGTGCATCCCTCCCTTCCGCAAAACAGCGTGACTGTAGGTCAGATGGCGATTCCGGAAAGTGTTCGAACTGAAGACGTGACCGTACGGCCGGGAGTAGGGTGCTCCGCCGCCGGCGGCTCATCAGGCCGGGGCGTACGGGTCTTTCTCAGCCCTTGAAAGCGGCTGTGGCCTGCGGGTACAGCTCGCGGTACGACGGTGCGAGGCCCGGCACCCCGGTTGCCGCGAGCACCGCGTGCACCATCGCCCGGCTGAAGACGTCCGCCGCGGCGGCGTGCAACAGCGTGACCGCCATGGTCTGTTCCTGGACTCCGTACGGATCGGCCGGATCGACCGCGGGGAGCGGAACGGCGCCGGTGGAGACGCCGAAGATCGTGTCGCCGTCGTACAGGGTGTGCACCGGGCGGCAGGCGCGCGCGAGCCCGTCGTGGGCGACTCCGGCGAGCTTCTGGGTCTGGGGCCGGTCGAGGGCCGCGTCGGTGGCGACGATGCCGATGGTCGTGTTCAGCGGGGGGACGGCCGGGTCCGCGAACGAGGCCAGCGCTGCCGCGTGCTCCGCGTGCGACGGCGGGGCCAGGGGGAACTCCCCAGCCAGGCCCAGGTGTACGCCGTACGGCAGTCCGGTCAGCGGATCCACCGCGGAGCCGGCCGCGTTCGCGACCACCAGCGCCGCGACGGTGTAGCCCCCGGGCAGGACCACGCTCGCGGTGCCGACGCCACCCTTGAGGTCGCCGATCTTCGCGCCGGTGCCCGCGCCGACGTTACCCTGCTCGACCGGGGCGAAATCCCCGGATCCATACGCATTCTGAACAGCCGTCAGGCCCAGGTCGGCATCCGGGCGGCGGCGGAAGTCGCCGCCCCGGCCCAGGTCGAAGAGCACCGCGGCGGGAACCACGGGGACCACGGCGTCCGGGCCTACCGGGAAGCCGCGCCCCTGGGACTCCAGCCAGTCCATCACTCCGTCGGCGGCCCGCAGGCCGTACGCGCTGCCGCCGGCCAGGATGATCGCCTCAACCCGGGGGACCAGGTTGCGCGGGTCCAGTGCGTCGGTCTCCCGTGTGCCGGGTCCGCCGCCGCGCACGTCCACCGCCGCGGTGAAGCCACCTGCCGGGCCGAGCAGGACGGTGGCGCCGGTCAGCGCTCCGGCGCCGGTGTAAGCGGCCTGTCCGACGCGTAGCCCGGCGATGTCGGTGATGGCGTTGTTCCGTCCCGGGACGGGCTGCTGATGAGTCGTCACTTCTCTACCGCCTTCGCGTCGCGCTGACTGGCCTGCGTGGACTTCTTGGCCTGCTCGGTCGCTTTCAACTGTGCGCTCTGCTTGGCCTGTGCGCTCTTCTTAGTCTGTGCGCTCTTCTTAGCCTGTGCGCTCTTCTTGGCCTGCGTGGCGTACGCCTCGATCCCGTGGAGCAAGACCTCCAGGCCGAACTCGAAACGCTCGTCGCCGTCCCCGGCGGTGAGCTCGGGCACCATGGACGTCAGTACGGGGAACCGGTCGACGGGCAGGTTCTGCATCAGCTCGCCGATCTCCTGGAAGTACCTTCCCATCGAGCCTGGTTCGGCGCGCTCCTGCATGTCGTGCAGCCCCTGCTCGTGGGCGACCGAGGTGGCGTAGAGCGCGAGCATGTCCACCGCGAACGCGGAGACCTGGTCCGGGATCCCGCCGGCCCGCAGCACCCCGAGCAGCCATTCGGTGGCGGCCAGGGAGTTCGGATTGGTGGGGATCCGGCCGATGGCGGTACGGGCCAGGTCGTTGTGCGCCGCGTAGACGTTGCGGATCGCCCGCAGGGCTTCCTTGAGTTGCTCCCGCCACCGGGCGGGCTCGATCGGTGCCAGCACGAACTCACCGGTCACCCGGTCGAGGATCAGGTCGATCAGCTCGTCCTTGCCGGCGACGTGCGCGTACAGCGACGCCGGGCCGGTCCCGAGCCGCTGGGCGACTGCCCGCATGCTCATCGCGTCCAGGCCCTCGGCGTCGAGGATCTCCAGCGCCGCGTCGACGATCGTGTCCTGGGACAGCGGCGGCTTGCGGGGGGCTTTGGCCGTTTTGCGCGGGGTGCGCCAGGGGGGAGTCGGGGCTCCCGGCTTCTGGCCGGGTCCGACATCGGCGGTGGAATCCCTGGTCACAACGTGCCTCCTGGAAATTTACGAACAGCGTACTTGACGCGAACGGTGTTCGTAAGTAGAACAATGTTCGTAGATGACGAACACTGTTCTTGATCACGAACAGTGTTCGGCACGATCTTTCGGGGATTCGCGGCACAGGCCGCCACTAAGCGCAGGCCGCTGCCAAGTGCGGAAGCCGCCGCCAAGCACAGGCCCTCACCTCTAGGAGCTCGGGATGACCGCCACATCGAACAGCAAGGACGACACGACGCACAACACCGCAACCACCGGCATCGAAAGGGTCGCTGCAACAGTCGCTGGCTCTGGCTCCGGCTCTGGCTCTGACGTCGGCCCCGACGTCGGCCCCGACTTCGGCCTCGGCTCCGGCCCGGACCCCGGTTCCGGTTCCGACGAGCCGCCGCCCTACCGATGGCGTTGGCTCGGCCTCGCCGTAATCCTCGGCGCCGAAGTCATGGACCTGCTCGACTCCACCATCGTCTCCGTCGCCTCACCCGCCATCCGCACGGAACTCGGCGGCAACTACAGCCAGTTGCAGTGGTACGGCGCCTCATACACGCTCGCCTTCGCGATGCTGCTCATCACCGGAGCCCGGCTCGGTGACATCTACGGGCGCCGCCGGGTGTTCCTCATCGGCACGGTCGCCTTCACCCTCACCTCGATGCTGTGCGGACTCGCCCAGTCACCCGAGATGCTCATCGGCACCCGCGCCCTCCAGGGACTGGCCGCCGCCGTCATGGTCCCGCAGGGCTTCGGCCTGCTGCGCGAGATGTTCCCGCCCCGCGAGATAGGCGCGGCGTTCGGCATCTTCGGCCCGGTAATGGGCCTCGCGGTCGTCGGTGCGCCCATCCTCGGCGGCGTCCTCGTCGACGCCGACCTGTTCGGCAGTCACTGGCGGTCGATCTTCTTTGTGAACGTCCCCGTCGGCGTCCTGGCCTTCCTGCTGGCCCTGCGCATCCTCCCCAAGCCGGACCCGGCGGCCGATCGTGCGCGCGCTGTGAGCATGGACCTGCTCGGCACCGTCCTGCTCAGCACCGCGATGCTCTTGCTCATCCACCCGCTGGTCCAGGGCCGCGAAGCCGGCTGGCCCGCCCGCTATTTCGTCGAACTCCTCGCCGCCGTACCGGTCCTGGCCGGGTTCATCGCCTACGAACTGCGCCGCGTCCGGGTCGGCCGGTCCCCGCTGATCGAGCTCAGCCTGTTCCGCAACCGCGGCTTCACCGCCGCGCTCGCGGTCGGTATGGTCTTCTTCGGCGCGATGATCAGCTTCTTCCTGATCCTCACCCTCTACCTGCAGATCGGCCTCGGCTGGACGGCGACCAACGCGGCCTATGCGATGATCCCGTGGTCGCTGAGCTGCGCCGTCGGCGCCGGACTCTCCGGTGGTGTGTTCGGCCCGAAGTACGGCCGCAAGGTGCTGCACACCGCACTGCTCTTCATGGCCGCCGGCACCATGTACCTGTGGTTCACCGTCCACCACGCCCCGGACAGCGTCAGCGGCTGGGCCCTCGCCCCGGCCCTGGTCGTCAGCGGCATCGGCGCGGGGCTGTTCATGGCACCGTTCTTCGACATCGCGCTGGCGGGCGTGTCCGACCATGAGACCGGTTCGGCCTCCGGAAGTCTGAACGCGGTGCAGCAACTCGGCGGCAGTGCCGGTGTGGC
Organism: Kitasatospora sp. UYEF31; assembly: GCF_057291755.1. Lineage (NCBI taxonomy): Bacteria > Bacillati > Actinomycetota > Actinomycetes > Kitasatosporales > Streptomycetaceae > Kitasatospora > Kitasatospora sp. UYEF31. The sequence goes on along the minus strand of NZ_JBXAWK010000018.1, from coordinate 16,646 downwards.
AATCGTGGGCACGATCTTCTTCGGCTACGCGGACGACCGGATGACGACCGGCCCCCGGCCCGCCTTCACACACGCGATCACCAGCACGCTGCCGGTGCTCGCCGCGACCGTCATCGGCGTGTGGCTGCTGGCCTTCCTGCTGCCGAAGCGGGCCCGCGAACACGTATAGCGATTCCGTACAGAACAGATCGCCGGTAGAGCCCGTTCTGAAGGGGACCGGTTGAAGGGGACCGGTTGAAGGGGACCGGTTGAAGGGGATCTGTTGAAGGGTGCCACTTGAAGGGGCCTTTCGGGAGGGGCATTCGTTGAAGTCCCCTCCCGGTCCTTGCTTCTGGCGGTACGTCAGTTCAGGTCCCCGGGGTCGGTGTTCCCGCCGCACACCACAACCGCGACCCGCTCCCCGGGGGCCGGCTTGTAGGCCCCGGTCAGCAGCGCGGCGAGCCCGGTGGCCGCCGCGTACTCCGAGGCGATCCGCAGCCGGTCCCACAAGAGGTGTCTGGCCTCCACGATCGCCTGGTCCGGCACGAGGACGCTCTGCACACCGGCCACCGAGCAGATCTCGTACGCGAACTGCCCGATGCGCTTCGCGCCCAAGGCGTCAGCGGCGATGCCGGACACCTGGACGTCCACCGGTCCGTTGTGGGCCAGTGCCTGATGCAGCGTCGGAATCCGCTCGGGTTCAACCGAGACGACCTTCGCCCGCCCGTCGAGCGCCGACGTCACCCCGGCGATGAGTCCGCCGCCGCCCACCGCGATCAGCACGGTGTCCAGATCGGGCATTTGCTCGAACAGCTCCAGGCCGAGAGTTCCCTGCCCGGCCACAACATCGAATTGGTCGTACGCGTGGACTTGCAGCGCGCCGAGAACTTCCGCGTGGTCCACCGAAGCCGCGTACGCGTCCGCGTAGTACGCGCCGGTCACATGCACGTCCGCACCCAGCGCCCGCAGCCGGGCGAGCTTCACCGGACTGGCCGACAGCGGTACGAAGATGGTTGCCGGCACGCCCAGTTCGCGCGCCGCGTAGGCGACCGCCGCACCTGCGTTGCCGCCGGACGCGGCCACCACACCGACCGGGCCGAGCATTCCGTCCGCGCGCGCGGCGAGCAGCGTGTTGAACGCGCCGCGGGCCTTGAACGAGCCGGTGTGCTGCAGGAGTTCGAGCTTCAGCGTCAGCGGTGCCGGGCCGAGAGCACCCGCCTCCACCTCGACCACCGGGGTGCGCCGGACGTACCCGGCGATCCGCTCGGCTGCGGCGGTGGCGTGCTTGCGGGACGGGACGTCCATCCGAGGCTCCTCGACTGTGCGGCGGTTCACTGCTCTGACTGACCGTACCCGTACCACCAGTCAAGGGGTCTGACCTGCGCATTCCGCGACACGCGTCACCCGTTCGGTCCCACAGTGCGGGGCCGCGCTGGGATACCGTCGGGCCTCTACATATGCGGCACAACGGGCAGACCAGGGGGCGGGACGCAGATGGCACGCGGTCCGGTGCAGCGCCGACCACGAAGTGGCACTGGCCGCGCGGTTCGTTCGCGCACCGGGAGAATCCCCGGGCAGCGCTCCGAGGCCCCGCCGCCCGGCTCGCAACTCCGCGGTCCGTGGCGCCGGTTCTTCGCCCGCGCCTACTGGTCAGGGCTGGCCGCCGCGTGCCTCGCAGCGATCGTCTCCGGCTACCTGCACGCCTGGGACGCGCTCCTGCTGGTCATCGGCGCGGGCACCGTGCTGGTCCTCGCCGCGTCCGTCGTACGCATCGTCGAACAACGGGCGCCGGAAGCGCTGGCGTTCCTCGGCCTGCGGGAAGGCGGGCCCACGCCGCGCCGGGTCCGACGCACGAGCCTGGCTGAAGTCGACGCGATGACCGGGCCCGAGTTCGAGCAGCACGTCGCGAGCCTGTGCAGGAGAGACGGCTGTACGGAGATTCAAGTCAACGGCGGGGCCGGAGACCTCGGTGCGGACGTCGTCGGCCGGCTGCCCGACGGCAGGCTCTTGGTGATCCAGTGCAAGCGGTACGCCCCGACCCGCAGCGTCGGCAGCCCCGACATGCAGCGCTTCGTCGGCACTGCCCGCCCGGTGCACGATGCCGACGTGGCGGTCCTCGTCGCCAGTTGCCGGTTCACCGCACCGGCGCAGAATCTCGCGGCGAACCAGGACATCATCGCGCTGGACCGTGAACTGCTGGCGGAGTGGATGGACGGCGCGAGGATCACCGCGATCGTCACCGACGCGGAGCGGCAGTCCGCGTAGGAGGGCGTTGAAGAACCCGACCGGGTAGCGACCCCCGCTGGGGTTGACGTCGGCCGGGCCCGTGACGCCCGCTGGGGTTGACGTCGGCCGGGCCCGTGACGCCCGCTGGGGTTGACGGTCTGCGAGGGGCAGTTCCACCGTTCGAACGGGGCCCAGTCGGGCCCGGACCCAGTCCACCCGATCAGCGTCATCGCCGGAGTGCCCGGCCCCAGAGCTGTCGCAGCTGCACCTCCTCGCGGAGGAGGCCGTCCCGGTGGTGCGGGCCGCAGTGGCGGAGCATCGCGCCGGGTAGTCGGTTCAGGGCGCGTGTTGACCATGGGGATTCCGCGGACCAAGGTGGAGTGTCCGGTTGTCGGAATCGCAGAATCCCCACGGTCAACGCGCATTCACGAGGCTGTCAGTCCGTGACGCTGATCGAGTCGCCGGTCACGGTGACCTTCTTCGCCTTCAACGGCAACTTGGCGGGGTCGTGGGTCACTGAGCCGTCAGTCGCGGAGAACCGGCTGCCGTGGCACGCGCACTGGATCTCCCCGTCGGAGACTTTGGCGACCAGGCACTGCTGGTGCGTGCAGACCGCGGTGAACGCCTTGAACACACCCGCCGTCGGCTGGGTGACGACGACTTTCTGCTTATCGAAGATCTTCCCGCCACCAATCGGGATGTCCGAGGTCTTGGCGAGTCCCGCAGCCTGGGCGGCGGCTCCTGCGCTGGAACTGGGGGTGCCGTTCCCGCCGGTCGTCCCGCTGGCAGCCTGGCCGCCAGCGGTGTCCGTCGGTGTTGTGGCATTCGATTTGTTGTCCTTGCCTCCGCACGCGGCCAACGCCGCGGCACCAACGACCGCCGCCCCGACCGCGAGCACTCCGCGGCGCTGCACCCCGGGTGCCCGCCCGCTGTCCTGTTCGACTGCGTCCATCGTTGTGCTCCTCCGTCGATCCGTACGGCTGCTCCGGTCTCTGGTACGTACGCCGGAGCTGTCTGGTTCGAATCAAACCCGACGGGTTCCGGATCCGCGCGCGGAAACGGAATCACGGTCGAATGCGGAAGCATCCAGGACTCGGACCAGCCCAGGGTGGTTCGTCGTACTGATGCTGGGAGTTCACACGATGGGCCCGGGCAGCCAAGTCACGTCGAGCTGTTGGACCCATGCCACCCCGGGGGGCTCACCGGACAGCGGGAGCCGAACCGATTTCAACCACTCGGGCCCAAACAGGCGGCGAGTCCGGTACGTAGTCGGGATCGTCCTCGTCCCACGACGAGCCTCCCCGCAGCCGGGGGAACAGACCCACCACGGTCCGGCACGGTGGTCGTGTGTCCGGCCAGGGGGTCTGTCCGTCGGTCAGGACCACGATGACATCCGGTCGGGGACTGACCCGGAGCGCCTTGGCGAAACCCGTGCGTAGATCCGTACCTCCACCGCCCAGCAGCGGTATCCCCTCGGCACGGCACAGCGGGTGCACCACCTGGGCCGCCGCGTCGCACGGCAGCACGGTGACCAGGTCGCGACGGCCGCCCACCGCACGGGAGATCGCGGCGACTTCGAGGAGCGCACTGCCCAGTTCGGTGTCGCTGACCGACCCTGAGGTGTCGATGACGACGCAGACCCGGGGCGGCCGGCGGCGCAGACTCGGCAGGACCGTGCCAGGCACACTGGCCGAGCGCCGCGACGGCCGGCTGTAGGTGTAGTCCTCGCCCGCACCGGCCCCTGAGGTTGCCGAGCGGACGGCCGCTCCGAGCAACTGCCGCCACGGCTGCGGCGGGTGGAACGCCTCATCCGCCCAGCGCTTCCACCCCTTCGGCGCGTCCCCCGGACGGGCCGTGATGCCCTGCGCCACCCGGAACCGGACCGCGTCGCGTTCCTGCGCGCTGAGGCCGTGCGCGCCGTCCGGGCCCACCTCCCACTCACGGTCCAGTCCGTCGGCACCACTGCCACAGTCCAGCCAGACCAGGCCCTGCGTATAAGGACCGAGCCGGAACTGGCGCAGATAGTCCTCCATGAGCTCACCCTCGGACAGCCCCAGGGACTTCGGATCGACAGCGCCGTCGGGCCGGACCAGCCCGTCACCGAACACGTCGTCGTTGATCTCGCAGTCCGCGGCGATGTTCATCCGCAGCCGTTCCCCCGGGCCGGTCAGCCCGCGCTCGCGCGCGACCCGGTCGCTGCGCCCGTGGTGATCGCGCAGCAGGTGTGACACCTCGTGCACCCATACCCCGGCCAGTTCCTCCACCGGTGTCCGAGCCACGAACGTCGGTGAGACGTAACACCGCCAGTGCCGGTCGACGGCCATCGTCGGCACCCGTCGCGACTCCACGGTGTGCAGGGCGAACAGCGCCGTCGCCAAGTAGGGCCGGACCCGGGCGGCGTGCAACCGGGCGGCGAAGAGCTTGTCGAGGTCCAATGGCTCCGGTGCGGTCGGTGCGGTCGGTGCGGTCGGTGCGGTCGGTGCGGTCGGTCCGGTCGATGTCCCTGATGTACCCCGGGTGTTCGGTGTTCTGTGGGTCATCAGTATCGGCCGGCCTTCGCGGCGACTGCGGCCCGAGCCGCCGCCTGGTCCGCCCGCCGGGACAGGGACACCACTCCGGCGAGCCGCTCGATCGATGCCGGTACGTCCCAGTCCGGTCGGCGCAGCGCGGCGAGTGTGGTCGCGGGGACGACCAGCAGATCGGGTGCCCCGGTCTCCATCGCCCGGACCAGGATTGCCCACGCCGCGTCCCAGCGGGACTTCTCCGGGCGGTTGCGGACCGCTTCCACCACACCGTCGAGTACCGCTTGTCGTAGATCCCCCCGCTCGGGCAGCACGGCACCCGCGGGGTCGGCGAGAAGCACCTCAGGGTCCGGGAGGTCCATCCGGTCCAGACTGGCCAGCAGCTCCAGCCCCGGGCCGTCCCCCACGGTTCCCCTGACCAGCAGGGAAAGCACTTCCCGAGAGGATCCGGCGGCAGTCGCGAAGGCGATCAGGTGCAGCGTCATCTCCCAGCTCCGGGGGGACGGCCAGGGGCCGCCCCGGCGTGTCTCATTGCTGGGCAACCGGTGCACGAGTGCGGGGCGGGCGGCGAGGAGCCCGCACACCGCACGGCGGGCGAAGCCCACGGCCTCCGACAACCGCTCAGGGGCGAGCCGGGGCAGTGTTGCCCGGGGCCACGTCCCACCGAGGCCGCGAACCACGACCTCGTGGTCGTGGGTCCACTGAAGATGAACAAATCGATTGGCCAGTGGCGGGCTCAGTTCCCAGCCGTCAGCCGCCGAGGAACGCGGATTGGCGGCCGCCACGATCCGGACTCCGGGCGGCAGTTGCAGGCTGCCGATCCGACGCTCCAGCACGAGGCGGAGCAGGGCGGCTTGAACGGCCGGCGGTGCGGTGGACAACTCGTCCAGGAACAGCAGCCCCCGGCCGGCCCGTACCAGGCGCACTGCCCAGTCCGGCGGGGCCATCGGGACGCCGTGTTCCGCGGGATCGTCTCCGACTATGGGCAGCCCCGAGAAGTCGGACGGCTCATGCACGCTGGCGATCACTGTGGTCAGCGGAAGGTCCAGGGCTGCGGCAAGTTGCGTCAGCGCCGCGGTCTTGCCGATGCCCGGCTCACCCCACAGGATCACGGGCAGGTCGGCGGCTACGGCCAGCGTCAGGGCCTCAAGTTGTGCGTCGGGGCGCGGTTCAGTGGTCGCGTCGCGCAGCAGGGCCAGCAAGTCGCCGGCGACGTCGAGCTGGGTGGCGTGGGTCACTTTGCCGCCGGTCGCTTTGCCGCCGGTCGCTTTGCAGTGGGTCGGGTCGGCGTGGGTGTCGATTGCGGCGAACGGGGTGTACGTGGGCATGTTTGATCACCTGTTGGTTGGTAGTGGGTACGCAGGGGCACCTCCCGTCCGAAGGACGGGGGAGCGGCGGGGGGGACGGAAGTCCCCCCGGGTCAGCGGGACATCGTGTTGCGCGGGTGCGAGCGGAGGTCTCGGGGACGGGGACGGTCAGGCGGGGGGATGCGGTCGGGCCCGGGTCCGGCCAGGCCAGCCCTGAACAGTCCGTACGTGACCCGCCGTAGCGCGGCGGTCTCCAGTTCGTCCCGCAGATCGCCGCTGCGCAGCAGTGCGTCGGGACCGAGGAGGCCCTCGACGACGGCCAGCGCACCGACGGTGTCGCCGTGCTCTAGGCGTTCGCGAACGCCGGGGAGGCAGTCCGGACGACGGTGCGCCTCATCGATGGCCTGCAGACAGGGAACCGGTGTGCCGGTCAGCGCGGCCAGGAGTTCCTCCCGGCGGAGCTCGCCGGGGTCGTGGTCCAGTGCGGCCAGCACCCCGTTGACCAGGCCGATCCGGTGCGGGGCTCCCCGGCACTCCACGAGGCGCGGCTGTCCTGCCCGGTTCGGAACCCGGGGCGGAGCGGCCGGTGAATGATCCGCTACCAGCGCCGATGCGACCAGCGGGTGCAACTGGCCAGCCTCGATCAAACCGGTGCGGATCAGTGCCAGGTCGGGCAGTTCCCAGGTCGCCGCGTCGGGAAGGACGGGCAGCGCGGAAGCGCCGCCACCGGTGGATGCCGCCGCGATCCGCAAGGCGGGCGGCCCGACGCCGTGGCTGTCCGCGACCAGGTCCAGACCCAGCCGAAGCCGGGCCCCGAACCGTACGGTGACGGTGCCGGTGGGCCGCCCCTCGGTGCGCAGGAGAATCCCGGCCTCGGCCGCCCACCGGTCGACGGCGCAGCGGCGCCCCCGCGGCAACATCTCCAACAGGTCCGGGTTCAGCACAGGGCGGTCATCGGCGGGCGGCCGATCAGCCCCGGACCGGATCCGCAGCTCATCGGTCCTGCGCGCGTCCCACAGGTGGCGGTGCAGGTCGAGGCGGAAGCGCCGGTTCGGATGGGGATGTGGATGACGGCGGGCACTGGCCTCGGAGTGGGATCCGTCCCACAGTGTGAGGCTGATCCGCTGACCGGACTCCGCCCAGGCTGGCGGAGTCCGGGCCACGAGGTGCACTGTGCATTCGCCAGCATGCCCCACCGTGTCGTACCGGGCCAGAGCGATGGTCAGTCCTGGGCGCAGCAGTCCGTCAGGAGCGATCCTCGGCATGTGCCAGCGCAACAGGTCGGGCACCAGATGGCGGAGATCAGCCCGGATTCGGGTTGTGAGTTCCTGGCCACGGGCGCGCGCCACGGAACGCAGATTGAGGTCGACATCAATGCCTGCGGCGGCGCAGGCCCCTGCCCAGTCCCCGGCACAGCGGCGGGCGGTCGCAGTCTCGATCATGGAGGGTGGCACGGCGAACTCTCGCACGCGCAGCCAGCGGGAAAGGAGGGAATCCTCGTTCGCGATCTGAGTGAGCATCAGCACTCACCTTGCGCGGACGGGACCCCCGATCTGTGAGCAGAAAGAGTCATCATCGCGGGGAGCGTATCGCTCCCCACTCCGATCTGCCAGGTGTTTCCTGCCTCCCCCGCGCCTCCCCTGACCCGCACTCCAGCGCGAATCAGCCCCGAAACGACGAGATCCCACCCGGCCCTGAAGGACCGTGCGGGATCTCGTCAATCAACCAAGGACCGTCTCAAGAACGGCCCCGCTGTGCCCTAGGCAGGATTCGAACCTGCGACACCCGCTTTAGGAGTGGAGGCGGGTTCGTGCCAGGGCGGGGTGGGTACTGCCGTGTGGCGCTGATTTGGCTGGTCAGCGCCACACGGTGGGTTGGTGTGTCCTGGTGGGAGAGGGGTGTGTTCGACGGTCCGCTCACGCATGGGGGCTGTCTGACCTGCTCCCTTCCGAGGCTCCGCGTCTCTTTGGCAACTCAGACTTTCGTAACGCTGACGAACCCCAGCGACCGCAGGCCCTCGGCCTGGCACAAGCAGTCGGACGCTCCGCCGACCTCGGTCTGGAGGAGCTGGTAGTCAGCGCCGTGGGTGGCACCCCAATCCATGGCCGCCCGCCACAGCGCCCGTCCGTGCCCGTGTCCTCGGTGTTCGGGCAGGACGCCGAAGTACTGCGGCAGGAGACGGGTGCCTCCGGCGGAGTCGGTCATGGTCTCCATCGGGCCGATTGCCCCGACGACTTCGCCTCCATTGGTGACAGCGAGGACGGGCCCGACAGTGTCGGCCTGCATCTGGGTGTGGAGGAACGCGAAACCGTCACCAGCGAGCCGCTGGGCGAAGGCCCCGAACGTGTCCCCGACCGGCTGGGGAAGACGGTCCACGGACTGAACCGGCCCGTCTGGAGGAGAACCACCGGAAACGAACTCGTGGAGCTGGACGCGGGTGACCGCTGCCCCGTAAGGGAGTTCGTCACCGGGCCCGTGGAGCCTGACCACGCGGGACGTTGCCGCGGAATGGCCGACGGCAAGCTTGGCCGCCAGATCGGCCGCTTCATCCTGACCGGGCCCGTAGGTGTAGACGGTGAGGACGCCGTTGCCGCGACGGGACACTGTCGGGATCAGGGTCCGTACGCTCGTGTGTTCGATGCGGTCGGAAAGGACCGTCTCGTCCTTGAGCTCGAACCACCGCCGGTCCTTGTCGTACGGAAGGAAGTCTCCGGTCCCGGCGACGCGGAGGACGTCCGAGAAGAGTTCGGGGGTGAAGGTGTCGGGGTGGACGGGCCCGAGGGTCGGCACGTACGGCACCGGAGCCGTGGCCCGCAGCCAGTCCCACTGGAAACGCATGCGCGCACGCTACCCGCCCGGCACACAGGGCTCAGGCCCCAACACGAAAGTGTCGGGGCCTGAACGGTATTGACCGGTTGGCGGTCAGTGCGGGTTGTCGTCACCTGCGTTGCACGAGCAGCGGACGCTCTCCAGGACGCCGTCCAGGTCCGCGACGGGCGTGATCACGGTGACCGGCGGTACGGCGTCCTCGATCGGACGGGTCAGGTACGGCTGGCCGCCCAGGGGCGGGCGCTGCTTGAGGATCTTGACGGTGACAGCGGACATTGCCTTCACCCTGCTTTCTTGATTCCGTGCTGGCAGTAGCTGGACAGTGGTGCCTTCGCCTCCTGGTAGTGCTTGGCCAGGGGCCTGCACACCGTGCAGGCGCCCGAGAGCTGGCAGCCGGAGCAGCCACCGGTGCGAAGCATGAGGCGGTCCGCGATCTCACCCAGCCGGGCCAGGCCCTCGATCCCCTCGGCGGGGAGGCTGATCTGGTCGTCGCGGCCGATCTTGCAGATGGACACCAGCCCGTGCGGGTCGGTGTGGAAGAAGGTGTGGCCGGCGTTGCAGCCGCCGAACGGCTTGCGCATCTTCAGGTGTTCTTTGGACTGGGCGGTCAGGGACTCGCCGCCGCCGTAGATCGTCGGCGTCATGTTGGTGAAGACGTTGTGTTCGACGCCCCACTCGCGGCGCAGGTCGATCATGGCCTGCTCTTGGTGGGCGTTGTCCTCGGTGACGATGATGCTCATCCGCAGCGGTAGGCCGGCGGCACGGGCGGCGTCCATGCCCCGCACGAACAGGGCCCAGGCTCCCGCGCGTTGGGTCAGCTCGTCGTAGCTGTCCCGCGTCGCCCCGTAGATGGAGACGGTGATCCGGTACGGCGGGAACCGGTCGAACATCTCCAGCAGGTCTTCGCGCCACAGCAGGGAGGCGTTGGTGGAGACACTGAGCATCATGCCCATCAGCCACGCGGCTGTGTACGAGGGCTTGAAGTCCTTGTCGACCGTCGGCTCGCCGCCGGTGATCTGGAGCCACAGGACCCCGGCGTCGTGCATGATCTGCAAGCACCTGAGCTTGTCCGTCAGCGGCATCCCGGAGTACTGCTTCACGCCCAGGTAGCAGTGCTTGCACGCGTAGTTGCAGCCGAGGTTGATCTCCCAGCTGGCCCGTGAGTAGCCCCACGTGGACGGCTCCCGGATCAGAAGGAACGAACCCGCCGCCCGGCCTTCGACGTCGAGGTCGGCCCACTGGGTGCGGACGGTCTCGGTGAACCAGTCGGGCGCGGACTCGGCGGGGCTGCGGCGGCGCAGTTCCTCGTACCGGGCTTCGGGCAGGAGGAGCCCGCCGCGACTGCCGGGCCGCAGGAGAAGGTGTTGTTCGAGGAACGGGCTGGCGATCAGTGTGTGCACGGGGTGCCTCCCGGGTTCCAGGGCCGTCCGCCACCGAGCGGGGCGGGTCGGCCGTTCAGGTGTTTCCGGTGGTGCCGGTGGGTGCTTTACCGCAGCGGTGCTTTCTGGACGCAGCATGTATCCATGGGTCTGCTGTCGGTGCAGCCCTCAGCCTTGGTATTGGCATCCAGAGCTGAGGGCGGTAGGGGCTACAACGTGAGCACCCCGTCCTTTGGGTCGTCCAGCCAGAACCTGTGGCCCTGCGGCGTCACCGTGATACCGAACCGGTCACGCGACGGGCACTCCAGACGCTCCCAGCTCTGGTAGACCGCCAGAATTTCGTCCCACAGCGCGCGCGGCCCGTACTGCTCCACCACGTAGGCGGTGGCATCCACGGCGTACACCACCCGCGCCCAGCTTTTCCCGACATCGGCGAACAACCACAGCGTGGCGTCCTCACCCGTCGGCGCGGGAACCCAACTGGACCGCACGTCACCGATGGTCAGACTGATGTAGAACGCCGGATCGGTTTGCAGGACGTACTGCGGCGCGGTGCGGGTACGCGTCTTGGTGCCCTCCTCCCCGTGGTAGAAGTCCCGCACGAACCCGCTGCGGGGCCGCTGGTTGCGGTCCCACATGAAGTCCGGGTTGCCGGAGAACCGCCCGGTCCCCACCCCGTCGCGTACGTCCAGGGCCAGATACGACCCTTCGAAGTACGACGATCCGAACGGGGTGACGATCCGCCCACCGTTGCGGACCTGATCCAGCAGCCCGCGGTGGAGGCTCCGCTGTGTGTACGTGAAGAGCATCCGGTCGTACGGGGCCTTCTGCGGGTGCCCTGCGGAAGCGTCACCGGTCAGGAGCTTGGGGTGGAATCCGGCGGCGGCCAGGTTCTGGCCGGCGGTCCGGGCCAGGAGCCCGTCGTACTCCACGGACGTGACGTTCCCGTCGCCCACCCTGTGGGCGACAAGCGCCGCGTTGTACCCGGTGGCGGTACCGCCCTCAAAGACCCCCATGCCGGGCTCAAGCCCGGTCAGGGCCAGCATCTCCAGCATCACCGAGGGCTTCGAAGACGACGACGTCGGCAACTCGAACACCCCGCACGGGGTGTCCAGTCCATCGTTTGTCTGGATGACGATCGAAGTGTCGGAGTACACCCGGCCACACCACGCGTCCGGGTCGATTCGGAAGTCGAAGTCCCCGAACCTCTCGGGAATGAAGCCGCCACGGTCCACCTTTGCGACTGTGTTCCGCCACCCCGGGGGGATGGCGTCCTTCGCGTCCAGCTCCGCGAGGAGTTTGGCCGTCGTCGCCGTCATCGGATGCCCCTACTTCTTCTTCTCGTCCTTCTTCGGCGGGTTCGGCGGCTTCTCGCGGTGCCCGTCGCTCCCGGCGGTGTCCGGCTTGCCGGAGTGGTCGCCGCCCTTTTTCTCACCCATGGTGTTCTCCTCATTCGTGTTTGTTGTTTCCCCGGTCGGCGCTTCGGCAACGGGGCTGGAGGCCGCCCGGCTCCGGTGGGGGCGCGGAGCCGGGCGGCGGATCGGGGGGCCGTGTCCGGCCGTGTCAGTGTCGGACCGCCTGAGCGGCTGGTCGTCTCGCGGTCAGCCCTGGCGTCGGTGTCTTCCGGGCGACGCGGGCCCGGGGGATCTGCGGGCCGGGCTCTACCTGCGATGCGACGACCGCGACGACGGTCGTGACTCCGGCGTCGACGTGTGAACTCCAGGCCGTGGCCAGTGCCAGGACGGCGTGGATGTCGTCCGGTGTGCGCTTCGGCCAGGAGCTGTAGGGGAGCGGCTGGGGCATCAAAAGGCAGCAGATCTTGACCTCCCACGCCCCAGGGCGGTAGGAGATCACGGACAGCCGGACCATGCTCGCCTCGCTGTGCTTCACCGCGTACGCCACCAGCCCGGTGGCGATCTTCACGATGGCCTCGGCCCTTTCCAGCGGCCGGATGCGGGCCTTGGCCGCCGCCTGGTGCGCCGCGTTCCAGGCTTCGCGGACGGACGCGTGCTCGACGGGCAGGTCGACGGTCAACACAACGGCGGCGAACGCCGGTTCTGGTTCCGTCGTCGACAGGCCGGTCCAGGGGGTGGCCGACACGGGCACTGCCTTCACCGTCTTGGTCCTTTCCAGTTGGCGGTTACGGGGTTCTACAGGGGCAGGGTGACGACGATCGTCTTTCCGCTGCCGTCGTCGTCGGCCGGTACGGCGGTGCTGCCTCCGACGTCGTCCACCAGCGCCCGGACGATCGCCAGGCCACGTCCGCCCAGTCCGTCCACGTGGGCGACGAGCAGTGCGCTCGGCCGGTAGGGGTGGCGGTCGTGGACCGCGATGGTCAGGAACCCGCCCTCGACCACCAGGCGCACGTCGAAGTACTCGGAGAGCAGCGCCGCGTGCTGCACACAATTGGTCGTCAGCTCGTTCAGGACCACCAATGCCACGTCCAGCAGCGGATGGTCGCGGGCCAGACCGCACTCGACCAGCGCTTCGCGCACCTCCCGGCGAATCCGCGGCACGGAGACCGCCACCGTGGGCAGCGAGCGTTGGTACTCCAGCGGGGTGTGCACGGCCGTCACGCCCGTCCTGGTCACGCGATCCCGCCCAGGTTGACGAACACGTCCCAGTCCACTGCCGACCACCGCGCACAGTCTTGGTGGCTGGGCCGGAAGTCCCGCAGGGTGAACGGGGGTTTCTCCGCGTACGGCGCGAGATTGCTGTGGGTCCGCTGTGCGGACGCCCTCACCGGGTGATCACCGGGCTTGGTGAACCAGCCGGCCCAGCCACGGGCTGGGCTCGACTGGGCAAGGCGCCGCAGTGCTTCCCCCGGAGTGCGCTGTGGGAGCGGTAGAGGTTCCTTGTCGCACTCCAGAGCGGACGTCCAGAACGCGTCAACGTCCTCCTCTTCCCGCTCCTGGAAGCCAGCCGTGTTGGTGAATGCCCCGAGCGCCGCGGTGTGTCCCGCAACCAGCGTGTACAGGGCATCGCGGTCGCCGAGGACGAGATGATTGATCATGGCGTCGACGCTTTCGGGACAGGCGCGGTAACCCGGGTCAAGGGCCTGGGCCTTGTCCAGGACATCAACAATGTGCGCGGTGTTAGTGCCGCGCGGGTTGCAACTGCCCCGGCCGAAGGCGCGCAGTGCGCAGCTGATCCGCCCCGTGGGGTCGAGCTGGTGGGCCGCGAGGCCGCGGACCGCCCGCTCCGCCCACGCCGCCGGGTCCCCGAACCACATGGCGGAGGGTTTGACCGCCGAAGCAGCACGGAGGATGGGCAGCGTGGTCGGGCTGAGGAAAGTGGGCACGGAGAAGTCCCTGTCGTGGAGTGGCGGTGGGTGAAGGATTCCGCAAGTTCCTGGGCGGGCTGCGAGAACGGGGGTGGTGGTGGCACCCCGGAGCAGGAGGCCACCAACCTCCGCCGGGGAACAGGGGTTTCCCCGGCGGAGGGAACTGGACCGGATCGGCGTTCTGGAGCCGGTCAGTTGTGCGGGCAGGCGGGTCGTACGAGCCCTCACGGGCGACGGTCCACCCGCCCGGTCCCGTACGCCTCGAACCGGCCACGACAGCGGAGCCGGTCCTCAGGGTGGAGGCGTCGGGTGATGCCCGTCTGGTGCCCGTGGATCGCACCGGCACCGGACGGAGTCATAGAGCAGCGACGAGGTCCACGGCTCCGGGTCGGGAAATGGGTCCGGGGGTCGTCGGCGCTGGAAGTCCGAGGAGTCGGCGGCCAGTGTGGAGGTCGGCGGCGAGCCGCCGAAACTTGTCCGCGGCTGCTGACATCTCCACAACGACCCGGCTTTCCAGGGGCCCGCCGAGGTCGTTCACCAACGCTGTGAGCCGATCGGCGGCGATTATCGCTTTGCCGGCCATCTGCTCGGCTTCCGCCGGCGTCAATGCGGCTCGTTCATCGGTCGGATGATCGACATCGGTCAGCAGTATGTGAAACGCGGTGGGGTCGACGGTGACGATGATGGTGGTGCCGAGCAGTGGTTCTACCAGCGACGTTGCATCGTTGTGGTCCATGTGCACCCCCTCGGTTCGAGTACACACAGTGCATCGCTCGTCACACCATGATCGGCAGGTGTGGAGTAGTTCCCTCGGTTTCTTCGAGGTTGCTTCGGTTTCCTGGCGGGCCTCAAGGGTTTCCTCGGTTTCCTCAGCGGCACGGCCGGTGATTCGGGTGCGACACGCCGGTATGCGGTGGCATCGTGGTGGCGACCGTTCCGTCTCGCTGGCAGTGTGCTCGTATGTACCGGAAGGCACCGCGATGTCAGACCCGCTGGCCGACTACCTCAGGCAGCTGAACTGGACCCCCGGCAAACTCGCCCGCGAGATCAACCGTCTGTGCGGTGAGGGAACCGTCGGCGACAAGACGCCGTTCAAATGGCTGCGCGGGGCCAGGCCCCGCCAGCCGGGAATCCGGGCTGCAACCGCCCAAGTGATCGGCCGAGCCTTAAGCCAGCGGATCACCGCGGAGGAGCTTTGGCCCAGCGGTTGTTCAGACGATGAGGACGTCTTCGCAGACGACGGGTTGGACGCGCCGTGGACGCAACTCGGTACGCGTGTCGTGGCCAACACCGTGACCCGGAGGCATCTGTCAATGAACCGCCACAAAATGCTCACCCTGGCCGGCAGTGCTCTGCTGAAGGCAGTGGTCAACGGCTGGCTGCTCCAGCCGTCCGAACCATTTCGACCACACCACGGCGATGAGCCGGTCAGCCCGCTGATGTTGGACACCGTGACCCGCCGCATCGCTGACTTGCGGCGGCTTGACGATAACCAGGGAGGAGGCCCGCAGGTCCTGGCCATGGCCACCCACGACCTGGAATGGATTCTCCGGCTCGTCTCCGATGGCTCCTACGACGTGGAGACCGGCCGCCACCTGCATGAAGTCGCCGCCGAACTCGCGCAGCTCGCAGGCTGGCTGGCGTTCGACTCCGGAGACCCAGCCCGCGCCCAGTACTACTGGCTCACGGCCCTGAAAGTCGTCCACACCATCGACGACGGGCTTCTCGGCGCGCACATCGTCTCCGGAATCGGCTACCAGTCCGTGTGGATCAACCGACCCGAAGACGCCGTCCCGATCCTCCAGGCGGCCCGTGCCGGCATCCGCCACCACCCCCTCGGCGCCGTCCACGCCCTCCTGGCCTCCCGCCAAGCCCGCGCACACGCACTGCTGCGCCAACAGCGGGAGATGCAGGCGTGCCTCGACGAGGCGGAACGCGCGATAGCCGAGGCAACGTCCGCCGACCCGGACTGGTCCTACTGGATTCAGCCTGCCGTAATCACGGGAGACACCGGCCGCGCCTGGGCCGATGCCGGTGACCACGCACGCGCCGAGGCCCTCCTTGTCCAGGGACTCGCCCAATTCGGAGCGGACCAACCTCGCAACCGCGCACTCCATCTCGGGTCGCTATCCATGATCCGACTGCAAGCGGGAAGTATTGACGGAGCGATTGAGGCTGCCAACACGGCACTTGACATGGTCGAACACGTCCAGTCGCCTCGCCTTCTCACCCGTATGGCCGAAGTTCGCAGCGCGTTCTCCCAGGTGCAGACCGTCGGCGCACGTCAGGTCGTGGACCGGGCCAGAGCGGTTCTCACGACCTGACATCCAAATGGGATCAGTAGCGCCCTGAGCGGCCCGCAACTACGTTCGGGCCACCACTTTCCAAAAGGAGCAAGGCATGACCACCACACGCCCGATGATCCGTACCGCACGCAACCGCACGACGGGGACCGGAGACCAGCGCGGTTTCTACTACGACGTGCAGGAACGGGGTGAGACGCCTACCGTTACCACCGACATCACCACCGCCCCGGCCTCGGCCGGCATCGCCGAAGAACTCGGCGTTGAAGCCTCGACTCCGGTCCTGACCCGGACGCGGGTCATGGCCACGCAGGAGGCCGGCGTCTACCAGCTCGCCGCCACCTACTTCCCGCCTGCGGTATCCGAGGCGATCCCGCAGTTGGCGGAGCAGAACACCGGGCCCGGAGGAATGTACGCCAGGCTCGAAGAGGCGGGCCACACCATCGCGGGCAACCAGACGGACGCGCTTTCGTCGCGACCGGCCACCACCGAAGAAGCCGCGGCCTTCGGGCTGCCGGAGGGCGCGTGGGTGGTGGTCATCCGACGCATCACGCGCAACGGGAACGGCCAGGTCCTGGAGGTCACCCACCTTGTGGCAAACCCGCAGTTGAACGAGTTCCTGTACGCAGTGTGAACTGAGGTTCCCTCGAGATGCGGGAGGTTGCTCACCGTGGCCTGATGGTCACATGAGAGGAACCGGCGTCATGAGCGCACCGAGAAAGTACCCGTTGGAGTTGCGCGAACGCGCGATCCGGATGTACCGCACCACCGAGCCCAAACCGGTGATCCGCCAGATGGCCAAGGACCTGAACGTCCAC